>NZ_JAQNCS010000043.1:0-380 GCF_049472655.1 Deferribacter abyssi | reverse complement strand
ATTATTAAGATAATTTAGGCATATGAAAAACCTCTTTTTTTGTAAGCATGGCATAAAGTACACGCACAAGTTTGTTACACAATGCAATCATAGCTTTTCTATGGGGCATACCTTCCTCCTTCTTTTTCAAATAATACGCTCTAAAATACTCATTAAACTTTATAACACCGCTTGCCATAAGATAAAGAATACGCCTAAGGGACCGAGATCCTTTTTTACTTATTCTGCCGTTACTATACATACTTCCGGATTGTTTAATAGCAGGATCTATCCCGGCATAGGCAGCAAGTTTGCCTTTGTTGGCAAATCTGTTTATATCTTTAATTTCTGCAAGAAAATGGGCAGCGGTAATATCATTAATTCCTTTGATAGAAGTAATA
>NZ_JAQNCS010000042.1:0-434 GCF_049472655.1 Deferribacter abyssi | reverse complement strand
CCGATTCCTCCTATTCTATGATGGTATAAAATAAGGTCTAGAATGGTTAATTCTACAGATGAAACATTTATATAACCGGTTTTAGTTTTTTTCTTAAAAATGTAATTAATATCAATTTGTTTTTTTATAAAAAAATGAATTGCTAAATATTCTTTTTTTATATTTCTTAAAGCTGGTGGTTCAATTATCAGTTGAAATAGCATTGGTTGCTGGTGTCCTGCTCCAAGCATTGATGCAGCAGAAAACATGGATACATAATATGTTTTATTCAGAAATTTCATCATATCGTCTATGAATAGGTAAGGTGGTATCATTTTTCTATCATAAAATTCTGGGGGAATTATTACATAAAACTCTTGTCTGATTTGAGCAATTCTACCACCTTTTTTTGCTCTGTAAAGTGCCTGATGAATAGCTTTATCAGATAATTTACT
>NZ_JAQNCS010000041.1:0-639 GCF_049472655.1 Deferribacter abyssi | reverse complement strand
TGAATATTTAACCTCCACATCTTCTGATGAACCTTTTTCTGAATTTTCTAATTTAGACTCATCCTCTTCTTTTACTTCTATATGCTTATTTGGTCGGCTCTTAGCTTCAACTACTGTCGCATCCACTATTACTCCCTTTTCTAATATAAAACCTGATTTCTGCAACTGACGATTTATTTCATCAAACAACTTTTTATCTAAATTCAACTCGCACAATCTTTGTCTAAATCTGCTTATCGTAGAATGATCAGGAACATTATCATCCATTGATAATCCTACAAAATCCATAAAACTTAATCTGTCATATAACGCCTCTTCTATCTCATAATCACTCAAATTGTATAAATTCTGCAAAAATAATATCTTAAATAGCAATAATGGGGGATAAGCTGGATGACCACTGGCATTCTTTGTGTATTTGTATTTCTTTTTCAATATCTTTTCTATCTTTGAAAAATTTATTAGTTCTTTTATCAATTTTAATTTGTTTCGTTTTTGTTTTGACAATTTATCTTGAGCCGCTATATCTGCTACTGTCATACCTTTAATTTCTTTCTCAGGCATGGAAAACCTCCTGTCTTATCTGAAAATCAACTGCATTTTAGCAGAAAATAGATGAAATATCAATAGATTATGCTG
>NZ_JAQNCS010000040.1:0-639 GCF_049472655.1 Deferribacter abyssi | reverse complement strand
CCGAGTCTTAACTTTTGCAATCTGCTGAGTAATATGTTCTCTCATCCTGGCAAGTGCGATAATATCATTGGATTCAGGAAGAGTAAAATAATTGAAATGTTCAATATTTTTAGCTATAAATTTAGCAATGATAACAGCATCAATTTTATCGGTTTTGGTTTTTCTGAGAGTAACAGATTGGGCAAATCTTTTGATGAGAGCTGGATTAATAAGACAGACATCTTTCTTTTTGGATACAAGGGATGCTAAGAGGTTAATGTGATAGCTGCCAGTAGATTCAAGAGCAATAACAGAGGAATCATACTTTTTAATCAAGTTATAGAAACTATTAAAACCATCAATATCCATTTGAAATTCAGCTTCTTTGAGAAGTTCAAGCTTATTGTTAATAATAGCAAGGTTAAACTTATCTTTAGAAACATCAACACCTATAAAGAAAGCAAATTTGTCATTTTTCATGTCAAACCTCACTTAAAATATTTTAGTCCCAAATCCAAACTCCCGTTTGACAGTGGCTTGATAGCCAAATCAACCAATAGGGACTTTCGGGACGGGGGACAGACTAATTTTGAAGCTTTAAAGCTTATTGCACTATAGTCCTCTGTCCCATTTTTAATTCATTACATGATATCATTTCCT
>NZ_JAQNCS010000039.1:0-740 GCF_049472655.1 Deferribacter abyssi | reverse complement strand
GCATCAAGTTGAGTTAGGTGTGCTGTACCTGCTATGGTATCGCCTTCTGCAAAACTCAATTTAAAACTTTTAACCTGTATAGAACCATCAGCACTGCTGATATCAATGTATGCAAAAGTCTTTGTAGTTCCAGTTAATCCTGTTGAGAAACCTACAGTTACTCCTTCTGTTCCAGCTGCTGATGCACTGGTACTGTCTCCATAAACAGTAACAGCTCCTCCAGTAGAGTCATTTATAGTAACAGCCGTATTTATCCTATAAACAACTACTTCGTCAGCGCCAAAATTACCACCTGCCAAATCCAATGTAGCGCCTGAACTATAATTGAAACCAATAGTATTTAAAGCTGTTAAGTTTAATGTAGCGGTTCCGTTTGCAGTGTCGACTGTTAAATCTAAATTGGCAGTGCCTATTACAGTTCCTGAATAATTATAAAAAGTTGCTGTAACAAAGTTGTTTATACTAGAATCAGCTGAATTTATAGTTGTTAAATCAGCCGATGCGTTTACTTTTAAAGAAAGATATCCAGCATCTGTTGTGCTTACTTGAGAAGCTGAAATGGATAAGGTTTCAATTTGAGAAGCATTAGTAGTTCCATATTTTTCAGTTAGTGCAGCATTAAATGTTACGTCAGTAGTTGCAACTTTTACGTCATAATAAAGTTTATTTCCATTTGCATCAACGAAGTTGATATCACTATTAGCAGGTATTTCAACTTTATTTACACCAATATCATCACC
>NZ_JAQNCS010000038.1:0-1155 GCF_049472655.1 Deferribacter abyssi | reverse complement strand
GGAATATATGGCAAAACAGTTTACTAACTTTTTGGAGAAGCTTGGAGAAATAGAGAGAGAAGTACATTGTTCAATCAATGATGACAGTAAAAATGGTTATTATTCACGCAATTTTGATACTTTTTTTGGGAAAATAGAAGGTGTAAAAATACCAAGGACACGAAAGATAAAATTTCACCCATCATTTTTAGAGCCATATAAACGTACAACATTTGAATTAGATGACATAGTGATATCGATGTATCAAGGAGGTTGTTCAACCAGGGATATAGTGCGAACATTAGAGAATTTGCTTGGTCAGAAGTATTCTCCCAAATGGGTAAGTAAAATAACTGATGATATATTGGAAGAGTTGGAAAAATATCACAACAGGAGATTTGAGCGTTGGTATCCGATTTTGTTTATAGATGTCACATATTTAAAATTGAGAAGGGGTACGGTATCAAGTGAGGTTATATACACAGTTATGGGAATTGATGAGGATGGTCATAAAGAGATTCTTGCATTTTACACATTTGGTGGTAGTGGAGAAAGTGCATTAAACTGGAAGGAATTGCTATATGAGCTTAGAGAGAGAGGGTTACAGGAGCCAATATTAGTTGTAGCAGATGGTTTAAAAGGTATCAAAGAAGCAGTACTTGAGGTTTATCCAAAAGCAGATTTTCAGACTTGTGTAGTTCACAAAGTGCGGAGCTCATTATCCAAGGTACGCAAGCGGGATGAGAGTGCCGTAACTGAAGATATGAAGATATGAAGAACATATATATGCAAGAAAATGAAGAAGAATTTTTAAGGAATTTTGAGATATTTCGCAGGAACTGGTCATATAAATATCCAGAGATGGTTGCATCGTGGGAAAAGGATTTGCCAGAGTTGATGACATATTTGAAATATCCAGCTCTAATGAGGCCATATATTTACACCACGAATCCTTTGGAGAGGTTTCATAAGGAGGTTAAAAGGCGCTCTAAGGTAATTGAAGTATTTAATGATAAGAGAGCGTTAGAAAAGATAGTATTTTTAGTAATATTGGAAATGAATGATAGTTATAGAACTCGTAAAATGAAACATTGGAACTATTTTCTAGCTGTGTTGAAAAATAAAAGAGTTGAAAAATACGGTAGATTACAGGAGGATAAAAATCTTACACAAAAT
>NZ_JAQNCS010000037.1:0-1246 GCF_049472655.1 Deferribacter abyssi | reverse complement strand
ATAATATTATTTCGCAAATATAAGCAATCAAATAACCAGACCGTATCCTGTATAATTAAAAACAATTTAATAAGGGTATTGCATAACGATTTTTCATAGTAATAACTTACTGATAGAATTTAGATTGCTTCGCTACGCTCGCAATGACGGTTTCTTTTTTCGTCATTGCGAGGAGCATTAGCAACGAAACAATCTCTTAAACACCAGATAATTACATGATTTATACATATTTTACTGTGCAACATCCTCTTAAATATATATCGAAAACCATTGACTCTTATGCGGAGTATGATTATTTTGTATATAAGTTCAGCAGATGTGAGTTTACTTCTTCATAAAATAAGGAATATCATAATTATTCGTAGGAGGAGAAATGAAAATAAAAGTTATTATACATGAAGCAGAGGAAGGTGGTTATTGGGCAGAAGTTCCATCTATCCCTGGTTGTGTAACTCAAGGGGAGACTTTTGAAGAACTTTTAACAAACCTTTATGAGGCTGTTGAAGGTTGTCTTTCTGTTGATATTGAAGACGTTACCATTTCGGAAAAATCCAAAATTCTGGAGATAGCTATTTGAGAGCAATTAACGGAAAAGATTTCTGCAGATTACTTGAACAAAAAGGTTGGGAACTCAAACGTATCAATGGCAGTCATCATATTTACGCAAAAACTGGGTGTATTGAACGCATATCAGTTCCTCTGTCCATGGCAATAAACCTCTTAAAATTGGATTACAAAAACACTTAATGAAAATAGCAGAAATAACGGAAAAAGATCTTTGATTTTCTCCTTTAAGTGGAAACATGGACTTACTACAATAAGAGATTGGTCAAATATTAGCAATTGTGTATTTACTTTCAGGAAATGATTTGCAGATTTACAAATGATCCATTTTTTTACTTAATTTTCTTGGCTATAACCCTTAGTTTATTAAGTGTTATTGAAATTATTTTCAAGTGAGATGTTCTGTTATGAAATATGAAGATTTTTTTAAACAATATTCCGTATTTACCATTGATAAAAGCTCTTATAAAAAAGCAGGTGGAACCATAGCAATACAGGTATCCGAACAGAGTGATAAAGGCAGAAACAGCACTCAATCTTTTTATTTTTGTTTTTTTTAAATAAAACCAACCTACTTTTTATGAGAAAAGTTTTTATACTTGCATTATTCTACTAATATGGTAGAATATCGCAAATGCAAAGAATAGATAATAAAAACTTTAACCTAAATAGTTCCAACTGA
>NZ_JAQNCS010000036.1:0-1552 GCF_049472655.1 Deferribacter abyssi | reverse complement strand
TGTTTTTATATTGATTTTAGAGTATAATTTCCCTTGAGAATGTGTCATTTTAGCCAAAAAAGTGGGGGAAATAATGAAACCAAAAAAGAAAGATTTTCCATTGGAAGAGTATTTATATCCACCCTTAGTTAACATAATAGATATGAATCATCCGTTGGTAAAATTAGCAGATGCGATAGATTGGTCTAAATTAGAAGAGATATTTGGTAGCCTTTACCACGAAAAGAAAGGCCGTCCTGGTATTAGTATTCGTTTAATGATAGGTCTTCATTATTTGAAATACACATACAATATGAGTGATGTTGAAGTATTGAATCGTTGGTTAGAAAATCCATATTGGCAATATTTTACAGGAGAGAAGGTATTTCAGAAGGAATTGCCAATAGATTCAAGCAGTATGACGAAATTTAGGAAACGGTTAAAGGAAAAAGAATTAGATGAATTGTTATCAGAAACAATACGAGTAGGTTTTTCGGAAGGATATTTGAAGAAAGAAGATATTTCAGAAGTAGCAGTTGATACGACGGTGCAGGAGAAGGAGATAAAGTATCCGACGGATATTCAGTTATATTATGATTTTATTGTATTATTAAATAGATACCGGAAGCAAAAAGGTATGAAATTAAAGAACAGTTATGAAAAATCATGTAAGAAATTGTTAAGGAAATACAGCGGTTATATTCATGCTAAACAGTTTAAACGTGCTGCGAAGGTACTAAAGCGAGTTAGAACGAGGAGTTTAAGGTTGTATCGTGAGATAGAGAAGCGTTTGTTGGATTATGAGAAATCAGAGGAAGAATTTTTGAAATTGAAGGACTATTATGAAAGTTTAAAAGAGCGCAAAAGGAGTAGTAAGAATAAATTATACAGCTTATGGGCACCTGAGGTTGAGTGTATCAGTAAAGGTAAGCTTCATAAGAGGTATGAGTTTGGAGTAAAAACCGGAATAGTAAGCAGTTTAAGTAAAGGATTTGTTTTTAGTTGCAAGGTATTTTCAGGTAACCCTTACGATGGTCACACGTTATCAGATAATTTAAGTGATGCGGAAGAACGTTTAAGATTTTTTGGTAAGATAAGACGAGCTTTTGTGGATTTGGGTTATCGTAAACATGATTATGAAGGAGAAGTTGATGTTGTGGTAGTTCCTAAGAATTTGCAAAGATTTGATGATTTGTTGAAGAGGAAGATGAAACGCCGTAGTGTTATAGAAGCTGTAATAAGTCATATGAAACGAATGTGTCGATTTGATAAGAACAAGCTTCACGGTAGGATGGGAGACAAGATAAATGCGGTATTTTCAGCGATAGGTCACAACCTGAGGCTATTATTGGCCTTTTTTTCTTTTGTTTTATTTTTTGGTGCTGAAAAGGATGGAGTATTGTCATTTTATAGAATTTTGTTGGTTATTGTTACTACAATTGTAGAGTTTAAGACCGTTTGTTTATAAATAATGAATTACCAAAAAGATGAAAAAATGTGAAAAATGAATTTTTCAGTAGGAATTAAATAATTTTCTATTAACTTTACTATCCAAAGGTAGATACTGTTTTAC
>NZ_JAQNCS010000035.1:0-1842 GCF_049472655.1 Deferribacter abyssi | reverse complement strand
GAGCTTTCACCTTTACCAAGTGATGAAATAATTGATTTTTATTTGAATTATAAAAGGGCAGTAAAGGTACATAAAGATTCTTTGATTTACTATGGTGGCAAAAGGTATTCAGTTCCTCCTGAGTTTATAGGCAAGACTTTAAAAATAAGGGAAGAAGATGGTTATCTTTATATTTACAAAGACAATGAGATAATAAGAATTTATAAACTTTCTGATTCATTTATTAATTACAGCGAATCTGATTATAAGTCGTTAATGCTAAAGAAATTAAAAGGGAAAACCATAGAAGAAATAGAGGAATTATCGTTAAAGAATTTAGAATTATTATCAGGGTTGAAAGGGGCAAACAATGAGTAGTGTTTATTTATCTTTGGTAAATAATCTTGAGGAATTGAAGCTTTTTCAATTTAAGGAGCATCTGGACAGTTATATTGATTTGATCAATTCTGGCAAGAAATCTGTTGTAGAAGCGTTGAAAGAGCTTACAGAGTATGAAATCAAGTTTAAAGAAGCAAGGGCAATGAATGCCTGTGTAAAAGTGGCTAATTTTCCATTTTTAAAGACGATAAAAGATTTTGATTTTAGTTTTCAGCCAGGGATAAACAAAGGAAAGATTTTAGATTTATTAACACTTAGATTTTTAGAGCGTCAGGAAAATGTATTATTTCTTGGTAATTCTGGAGTAGGCAAGACACACTTATCAGTAGCCATAGGTATAGCTGCTGCACAAAAAAGGATATCTACTTATTTTATAAACTGCCATGAACTGTTACAAAATTTGAAGAAGGCACATTTAGAAAATAGGCTTGAAACAAGGCTGAAACATTATGCAAAGTACAAACTTCTTATAATTGATGAGATAGGCTATCTGCCAATAAATAGAGAAGAAGGGAACATATTTTTTCAGCTTATTAACAAAAGATATGAGAAAGGCAGTACCATAATAACTACCAATGAGGAATTTTCAAAATGGCATGAGATATTCGGAGATGTTACCATTGCCAATGCTATTTTAGACAGGTTATTGCATCATTCTGTTGTAGAAAAGATAGTGGGTAGATCTTACAGGACAAAAGATATATTGAGGGAAAATAATGCAAAAATTAGTTAACACTTTTGTTAACTTTTATATTGGCAATTTTGTTAATTTTTATGTTGACATTAACAATAATTTTAATTCCCTTTCCTTATATCCTAAAACCGAAAAATGTTCTCTTGAGTTAATTTCTATTTTAAGTTTTTTTGTGGTAAAAGGTTCTGTTTCTGTTACAAATCTAAAAATTATATTGTGATTATTAGCTTTAACTTTTACCTTAGGTTTTTCTTCAAAGTAGTTAATTGTTTTTTTGATTTCTGTAAGAATATCACCAATAGGTTCCGATTTTATTTGGACAAGATCAATGTCTTCAGAATATCTAACAGGTCTGTCCATAAACAACTTATATAAAGCAGTACCACCCCTAAAAGCCAATTTTGATTTTAGAAATTTATTGGAAAATAATTCTATAATGGTGCGGTGTATGATTAAATCTTGTTCGACTTGTGAGTTATCAATCCATGGAGCAAACTCTTTCCATTCAAGTATATATCTCATTGGAATCATAATTCTACCTCGGTATTAACAATTATTTTCCATTTTTTATCCAATTTACCTTTTGCCGGATGTGATAGCGAGAGAGGTATTTTTTTTGTTTTATTTAAATGTTTATAAATGAAATTGGAGACTTCTTGATATCCCAGCAAAACATCAGAAATGTAGCCCAGTCTTTGAAAACTGGTCTTGAGATTATATCTAATTGCTATTTCATGAATTTTCTTGACATCTGCATCTTCCAATAATTC
>NZ_JAQNCS010000034.1:0-3375 GCF_049472655.1 Deferribacter abyssi | reverse complement strand
TATTGCTGCTATAAGATAATCATTTGCTTTTATATCTTTATTGTACCTATTTTTTAATAACCAAGGCATCTCTTCTTTAATTTTCTCGTCAAAGTTTTTAGCTATTGGAACCCCTAAAAAACCTATTTTTATAAATTTCTTATCAGGAAATTTACGTAAAGTCACAGAAAAAAGGCCTACAAGATATCCAAAGTTTCTTCTCTCTGAAAATAGTTCTCTATTTTGTAATTTTGATAGTTTTATTTTATCTTTTAATTTTCGCAGTGAAATTTCTATATTCTCACCATTATTTTCCGTCAATATAATAGTTTTTGGCTCTTTTTTCCCAATTCTTGGTTTGTATTTCACATAATTTATCACTTTGCATGTACATACACGCAAATCGGATGCAAGCTCAAGCTCATTAAAAATACCTTCATAAGGATTTTTAATGTTCAAGGTATCAGGAATTGTTATTCTTTTTTTTGCTTCTGTAAATATTTCTCTGGTTATTTCATTATCATAGTTTTTAAATCCATTTTCTTTTAAGAATTGTACAATTGTTTTTATGAGGCTAACTGAAATACCGAATTCCTTTAATGTGAATTTATTGGAGAACCCCAGCTTATCTGAAAATAACAGCAATGGCCAATTTTGAATATTACGGCTTGAATAAGTGTTTTTATTAGGGAAAAAATCATATGGTGGAATAAATAATCCTCTTAAAAAATCCAAACCAAGAAGATCTTGTTCAAAAGAATTTATAGAGTGAGAGACTTTAAATGGAAAGTGTATGTTATTATGAATGTATCGATCAAATATCAGGAGTATTGCAAGAGCTGTTGCACCAGGAGCCATTAATGCGATATTCTGTTTTGCTGTATTGTTTTTGTTACTTTCAGTTATTGCTTTATATACCTCTAATGTATCACTACCCATTTTTAAATATCCCACTTCAAACAATATGTCATCTGATGAAAAGCTTTTGCTCCTATGTTTCAAGATAAATATTTCAGCACCTTCATCCTTCGCATCTATTTCTTTTAGTATTTTATTAATAGCAAGGATCTTATTTTGTGATTTTAGAAGATTCATATAATTGTCTAAAGGTATTTTTTCATATTTGGTGCAAAATCCACAGAAGTAGTTATCATCTAATTCTTTCTTTATTAATTTCTCGTATATCTTTTTTCCAATATGGTATCCCATCATAAATTTGCGCCTGTATCTGCCTATTCCATAAAAGCGTCGGATTAGATTTTCAGATAATGGTGGTGGAAATTTCACTTCCCCAGATTCCACAAGGAACAATGTACTGTAAAAAACCTTATTTGTAATTTGTGTTAGTAAATCTTCATCATAAACTTTACTTGCAGCATTTATTGTTTTTCCTATTTTTACGGCTTCTTGATTTCTATAAAGGCATTGACAAAACGGTATTGTTTCTTTTATTATTTTCATGCCTAAACTCCTTTCTCTTATAAAAGTTTGGGGTTTGTTAGGCTATGCAGCCGCCACTGCATAGCCCAGCTCTTTAAATTTCTACTTCTTCTGTTCCTAATCCTGCTAAATGCATCAGTAGAAAAGCTCCCAATTCTCGTTTATCCTCATCAAAAGCTTGAAGAATCAGACTTACCATCTCTTCTGTTGTAAACGGTGCAGTGATGTAATTAACATTTGACTCGTCATCAGATAAGTAAATGAAAAACCTATTGTCATCTGTTTTGTTCACATGAAGATATCCATCCTTTGTTTTCTCAAAAATTAACTCTTCAGGTGCTAAATATCTTGCTTGCTCAATTGAATAAGCTTTTGCTTCAATTTTTTCTCTTTCTTTTTTCATATTTACCTCTCTGTGTCGTGTTGTTGACATAATATATGTCATCTTTTCGACATAGTCAAGAAAAATTTTAATGTATTGATTAAAAGAATAAATTTAACTATATAATCAATATGAATAGAAAAATAACCTTTAGAATAAAAGAAGATAGGTTACAAGAACTTAAGAATAAATTTAATCATTACACTCTGAGAAAATATTTTTCTGCAGGAACATCAAAAAAACTACTTGAAGGCAATGCCAATGTAAGTATTGAAGTTTTATACAAACTTTCAAAATTAATGGAATGGGATTTCATCGATTTTATAGAAGTAATTGAGGAAAGATAATATGCCCATGCTCATTCCTATACAATATCATAAGAGAAAATATCCAAAACACATAACACCTGAGATTGACGAAATTGCTGCACACTTTGATATTTCAATGATTAATGTAAAAAGAAGGTTTTCTTTACATACTGAATACTCTTATGCAAAAAGAAGGTTAAGTTCTGAGCTTTTAAAGAAATTTTCAACGATAAAAAATGCACATAAAAATAATATACCAATGTTATGGTATTCAGAAAAATGGGCAACAGAGTTTGCATATTTTATAAAGTGTCTATGTAATGGTAATGAACCAGATTTAATTGAGATACATCCTCCTTTTTCTGATTATATTGAAAATATTTCTAATTTCTTGAGTCGTTACAAAATATTTGAAGAAAAAATATTATCTTATTATTCAAATTGTAAGATATTAGTTGAAAATAGATACGGCAGCATATACAAAGGTGGTAAATTTATTTTATCAAAAGGAAATGAACTCCGTGAACTTTGTGAACATATAGAAAGAATGAATTTAAAACTCCGCTTAGCTCTGGATATTCCTCAGCTATTAAGTGCTTATGGTGGACCAGAAAAGTTAAAACCTGAAAAACTTCAAAATATACTACAACGTAATAATTCTCTTAGTTCATTTACTGAAAGTATTCATTTATGGGGTAAAAGAAAAAATGCTAATGGAAGAAATATTGCTCATTGTGGTAACTTAGATTCTTATTTTGTAGATCATAGTAAAAAAGAAATATTTTTAGATTGGATTATCACATTTTTAAGTGATGGCAAACCAAGATTTTTTGTTCCAGAAGTTAATAGTTCGGATGAAGACTTGGCATCAATAATTAATGATTTAGAAAAATCAGGGATAACATTTAATTAAAAATTCATTTTTTTATTTTACTATCAAACAGAAAAGATATAAAAACTAACACAGCAAATACCAAATAAATCTTAATCAATTCCCTCAGGATGCAGTACTTTACCGTAAAGTTTTCTCCACATTTTTATATTCTCATAGTCCTTTGCAGTAACTTTGATATGTTTGAAACCTTCTGCTGTTGCCAAAAAAGCAGAAACATCATATTGCTTCAAATCCTTTTTATGTTTTCGATTAAAAACATTAATGAATTTATTAGCAGCATATAGACAATCTTTTGCATAGCTTTTGGTAGTGTATAATAATTTTGTGTAAAGTTGCAAAAGAGGTATACCTCCTGTAATCTACTTTAAATT
>NZ_JAQNCS010000033.1:0-4843 GCF_049472655.1 Deferribacter abyssi | reverse complement strand
AAACCAGCACCGTATCCCATGCAATATCCTGGTCCGTATCCATAACCTTGGTTATATCCTGGTCCCATCATTCCAGGCCCCATTCCATATCCAGGTCCAGGTGGTAAAGTTCCTTGATTGTACCCAGGTCCCATCATTCCAGGTCCCATGCCGTAACCATAACCTCTGCCAAAACCTGGTCCTTGTGCAATAGCTAAAGTAGCTCCAAAAATCAGGACAGTTGCTAACATTAATAATTTTTTCATAACTATACCTCCTTGGTATTTTTTAATTTTTTTGCCCTAAGCACTTATACTAGAAGCATATTATGTGCCAAAATGCCATAAATGGGTAACACATTGATAACAAAAGAAAAGAGTTGTCGTTATATGTTTGAAAACTGTGTAATTTTTACACAACTGTATAAATAATACACACAAAATAGGTAGGATATGAAGAAACTAATTCTTTGCTATCAAATTTCTTAAATAAGAAAAAAATACTGTTACCTTGAGTATTAATAGGATAAACATATTATTAACAAGTTAGTATATGCTTATTCAATGACAACATATAATTATAATAATAAAAAACTACAATAACTTACGCTTATAAAGCTCGGCTTTTTTCCCAAGACTTTTAAACTCAGACAAAAATTTATTTAATATTTTTCTTCCTTTCTCTTTCTCACCTAACTTAACAGATGCATCCATAAAAGCAAAATAAAGATTTGGATCATTAAATTTTGTAAAATCAATACTCTTCAATATTTTATATCCATCTTTAAAGCGACCTAATTTTATAAGGGCTAGTCCATAATAACATTTAATCTCATCATCTTGTCCAAAATTCTCATACGCTTTCATAAAAGAATCCACAGCATCAGAGATACGTCCCATATTTAAATAAACTTTACCACTTGTAAGCAATTGTTCAGCTAAAAATATCTTTTTAGCATCAATTTTTAATTCACTTTCCTTTTCTTTATCCTTTGAAGTAAGTAAATCAAAAGCTTCCTTTATTATTCTAAATATTTCTTCCGCAAGAGCTTTTTTTTGTTTATCTTGATATAAATCTGGATGATACTTCTTTGTTAGATTGACATACACTTTTTTTATATCATCAATATTAAAATCATCTTTATTTACTCCAAATATCTCATAAGGTGTCATTTTTGATAAATTATTTAAATATTCCTTCAATTCTTCAACATCTATATCATCCTGACTAACAGGTTTAATAAAATCAAGATAATATAAAATTTTCAAAATATTTATCTCACTATTATTAAACTGTCTTAAAACTTCTTTGTCCAATTTATTGTTATCAAAATTATCCAATATTCTTACAATCGCTTGATAACCTTCAACCATGTCCAATAATTCTTTTGTAAGCACCGTTAACTCATAACTCTGATTCAAATCAAAATCTATATTAACATCAATATTATAACCAGAAACAACAAACAAAATTAAATAAAAAATATTTAATGAAATACTTATATCAAAAGAAAATTTTTCATTGAAAATAAATATATTTGAAATTGATTTTGTTTTTATAACTTCTTGAATTAACATATTATCATAAATCTCAAGAACTCTTTTCAATTCATCAATACTTAAAATACTTTGATCTATAATATAACTTAATATTTTACTAAAATCTTTTTCATCTTCAAAAGAAATATCCTTAACATTATGTAGATATTTACCAAAATTATAATTTTCCGAAAACGAATAACCCAACTTAAATTTTCCAGATTCAAAAAAGAATACACTTGTAAATTTTTCATTTATAATCTCTAATGCTCCAGTTAGTTCGTTCTTCATTATATATAATAAAGACAATAGTGAGTCTTCTTCTAGTTCTTTCGTTTCTTTACGTCTAATCTCTTTTAACATTATCAAATTTAATCTATGTAACTTAATCAAAATTAATTTAAGCTCAGTTTTTTCAATATTAACAACTTTATATAACTCATCAAAACAAGGGTAATCACCTATCCTAGACAAAATGAAACCTTCTTTAGGAGTTAAAAAAATTCTTTGATCTAATAATTTATAGCTGTTTACCTTAAAACAAGAATTTTCTCCTCCCATTCTCTTCTCAAAAAAATTATTTACAAAAATCACAAGATTTTGATAGAAATTCTTGATAATTTGACTATTCTTATATTCATTATAAAGATTTTTAGTAATGTTGTATGATTCATAAATCCTCCCTTTACCATAAAGTTCTAATGCTATCAAAAAGCTTAAAGTGGGATCTTCTTTATATTTTTTCTTACCTATTTTTTCTATTTTTTTATCTAAGTAAAGTTGATATAATTTTTTATAAGTTTCAAAATGATCACTACCTATCTCAAATAATATTTCTTTTATACATCTTTTACCATCTATTAGTTTTTGCAAATCTTCGGAAATTCCATGCAAATCAACTAATTTAATTATGTCGCTCTCACCCAGTGCTTTTTTAAACAAATCCAATTCATCTTTCCGCCTGACACATTCAAACAAAATCTCGTCAACACTAATAGCAAAATCTAGATTCTTACTAAAACGTTTTTCTTCAAAATAAAAATAACCTTTATCCCATCCTAATAAATAAATCGTAATATCAATAATTTGTTGTTTGATTAAATCATTTAATTCATCTTTAGTAATAAAACCTTTTTCAATTAACAATTGTCCTAAAGGTCGCTTCTCTTTTATTTGAATTTTCAGAATATTTGCTAATTTTTTTTTATCAATCTTATTATACCTTATCAAATACTTTCCTAGTAAAAACTCTGAAATGTTAGATGTCGTATTAATAATATTGCCATCAGAAAAAAATACTTTAATTTCCTCTGTTTCCCTTTGAAAAAAAAGAAAACCCGATTTCCTGTTTTGAGAAACCCACTGAAAAACATCTGGAACTGAAATTGATTTCAAATCACCTATTAATTGTGAATTAAAAGCCATTTAACAACCTTAGTAAATCTTCTGTTATAATCTTATTAGTAGCAATTATAAATCTATCATTAAAATTGTAAAAATCACCTTCCATATTTAAAACTTCTCCTCCAGCCTCTTTCACAATAATTTTACCAGCTGCCACATCCCATGGTTTTAAATTACACTCATAGTAACCATCAAATACCCCTTTTGCGACATAACATAAATCTAATGCTGCAGAACCTGCTCTTCTTATTCCCCTTGTATTTTTTAACACCTTAGATAATAATTTCAATAAGTTATCAATATTTTCTACTACTGAAGAATAAGGGAATCCTGTAGCAATTAAAGATCTCTCTAAATTATCTGTCTTAGATACAAAAATTCTCTCCCCATTTAAATAAGCACCTTTACCTGACTCAGCAGTAAAAATCTCATTTAAAATAGGATTATAAACAATACCACATTCATACTCTTTATCTAACAGTGCCAAAGAAATAGCTACAAAAGGAAAGCCATGTACAAAATTTGTAGTTCCATCAATTGGATCTAATAATACCAGTTTATCATCAGGTAAATATCCATCAAAGGATTCTTCTGCAATAATATTGAAATCCTTTGAAATTGTTTCTAATCTATTCTTAATAAACTCTTCAACTTCAATATCTATTTCAGTCACTAAATCTATCTTCCCTTTATAATGAACAGTGTTAGACTTATTAAAATTTTCTCTTATAATACTACCAGCCTGTATTACAATTTCTTTTAAAAAATCAATCACAATCTTCTCCAATTATTTAATTATGATAAAAAATTCCAAGTTCACTTAATCTAGAAATACATCTTTTTAATTTCTTTTCAAAACAAGATTCAAGCATTTCCTCACTAAATATATCTTTTAAATCATACTCTGATTTAATAAATAATCTAGTATTATAATAATAACATAAATCTACAAAATGAGTAAATCTCAATGCGCTATTTAAAAGAGGAAATGGTTTCATATCTCTAATAAAAATAGCATCAGCATTCTCTGGTATAACAAAAAACCTAAAAGGATGAACTTGCTCAAGCTGAACCATTAATTCATCAAAACTTACAATCATTTTTTTTCTATCTGAAGAAGGTATGTATTCACCATAAACAACTTCAAACGGTTTCCTATCCAACGTTCTTTTCCAAATCTCTTTTTTACTACGATAATCTTCACCTTCAACAATAACAACTTTAAAAGTATTTGCAATAACACCCATCTCACGTTTAAACTCATCAGCTTGAAACCTGTTTTTCCCCAAATCTCCTGGCAAAGTATTAGATGTAGTTATAATCAAAGTATCTTCGTTCAGTTCTGAAAAAAACTTTGCCATTATTCTCACAGTAGCAGGATCATCAATTTCAAATTCATCTATCAAAAGTAAGTCATAATCTGAAAAAATTTCTATACTCTCATTTAATCCTATGTAATTTATATAATAGCATAATTCCGAAAAAGACATGAATGCTTTCTTACACTTTGCTACATTGTAGCATGCAGCTAGTAAATGAGTTTTACCAACACCAAAACCACCATCTAAATAAGCATTTTTAAAACTTCTATTACCATTATCCTCGCTTTTAGTCAGAAAGGAAAAAAGAGATTTTTTTCTAATTACTGGTCTGTTTTTATAATCATTGTATTTACTGATCTTTTCAAAAAGCATCTGTTTAACAAAATGCTGAGAAGGGTATTTTTCATCTGGATAGTAATTTTCAAAAGAACAATTACTAAATTTTGGATGAGGTTTTAAGTTTTTAAGACTAATTTCAACACTTACATCAAAGTTTAAATCAGGTAATCTTAGTTCATAATCCACACCAATCATTTATTCCTCTCAAATTGATTTTTGTTGCAATATTAATTGATCTAAAAAAATCAAGCAACCAAAACT
>NZ_JAQNCS010000032.1:0-7887 GCF_049472655.1 Deferribacter abyssi | reverse complement strand
GAAATCGCTTTTTGACAGCTTAATTCCAATTCCTTTGCAGAGTATTCATCGGATAATTTTAATATCGCAATACAGGTTCTATAAGCATTTACAGGGTGATTCCTTGATTCCATTATCATTTTCATCAACTTAGTCGTATTTAAGCCTATTTTAGATGCCCAAAAAAATATTCTTTTTGGACTCCATCTTTCTTTACTCAATACGTGGTTAGGTGGCATATGTTCATCCAAAGTAGAAGCTTGACCTTTAATAAATAACCTGGGATGAACTGCTATTAATTTACCTTTGAAAAATATTTCTACGGTAGTGTTGGAATACCATACATCAACCTTTGATTTTATATATTGATAAGGAACAGAATAATAATTACCTGCAACTTATGTTAAAGGTAAAATAATTCCCCAGTAAAAGGCCCTTAAAATTCCCCACCTGTGTATGTTAACATCCTCCACCGAGAACACAGGTAGGAGGAAATAAGATGCTGGGGGTTGAGATGTATTACACAGTTCAAACACTATTAAAGCAGGGCAAAAATATTTCCCAAATAGCCCGAGAGCTTGGTATTGACAGAAAGACAGTAAGAAAAATCAGAGATAAGGTGGAAGATGGAGGAGTAAGTCCACCTAAATTTTCAAGGGAGAGCCTATTAGACCCTTACCGAGAAGAGATATTGGATTATCTATCAGAAGGGTTATCAGCGGTATTAATCCACCAGAAATTAACTCAACAATATGAATTATCAGTAAGTTATAGTTGTGTTAAAAAATATGTGAGGAAATTAAAGGGCCAAGGTGGGGTATATGTTCCTTTGATATCCCCACCTGGTGAAGAAGCTCAAGTAGATTTTGGTTACATAGGCTACTTTTATGATACTAAACTTGACAGGAAAGTAAAGAGCTGGGTATTTTGCATGGTATTATCCTTTAGCAGGTATAAATATTATGAAATTGTTCAAAGTCAGGAGGTATCAACATTTCTTAGATGCCACATAAATGCATTTGAGTTTTTCAATGGGGTACCTAAGACAATAAAGATAGACAATCTAAAATCTGGAGTATTACAAGCAAATTTTTATGAGCCAACGATACAGAAAGAATATGCTAATATGCTTTATTATTACGGTAGCAGTCCTATAACATGCAAGGTAAGGTATCCTGAAGAGAAGGGCAAAGTTGAGAGTGGCATAAAATATGTGAAGAATAATTTTTTTAAGTCACTTAAGGAGAAAGATTTTCATAAGGTAAAGGGGTTACTTAAAAATTGGCAGGATACCGTTTGTAATAAAAAAATACATGGCACAACCAGAAAGATTCCTTTTGAACAATTTAAAAAGAAAGAGCAAAAGAAATTGCTGAAATTACCTGTTGAGAGATATGAAATATATGAGTTATCTGACAGAATAGTCAACCGTTATGGTCATATTACCTACAGATACAATTACTATTCCGTCCCCCACACTTATGTTGGTAAAAAGGTACACATACGTTGTAATGGCAGGATATTGAAAGTCTATAATGAATTACACGAAGAAATAGCAGTTCATACCTTATCAAACACAACAGGTGAATTCATAACCCAGGAGTCTCATAATCCTAAATTACAGAAAACAGATTATGATTCAAAATCTCTTTCAATTGGAGAGTATGTATATGAGTTTTACAAGAAATTATCCCAGGAAAAACCTCGCCATTATCAGCGTATAATGAGTAGAATTTTTAATTTATCTAAGAGATATGGGGAAGAAGTAGTTAACTCAGCTTGTAAAAGAGCAAATAAGTTCAATTCATTAAGTTATCTATCAGTTAAAAATATATGCGAAAAGGGGCTTTACAAGGAGAAAGAGATTTCACCTGATGAGTCTGTAAGGGGTAATGGTTATTCTAACGATTTAAGCCAGTATGATTTATTAACCGATAATTAGGAGAGCAAAATGATAAAAGAAATCAATAATAAACTAAAAAGATTTAAATTATCTGGCGTAGCCAAATCGCTGGAAAGCAGAAATAAATATGCTATAGAAAATAGTTTGAGCTATTTAGAATTTCTGGATTTATTATTAGAAGATGAATTAATCAATCGTCAGAGTAATTCATTTAAACAAAGATTCAATAAATCAAAACTCGATTCTTCAAAAATATTATCGAGCTATGATTTTAATTATCAACCTGAACTAAAAAAGCAGGAGATATTGGATGTATGCAGTTGTCGTTTTATTGAAGAAAGGAAGAATATAATTTTTATGGGTAATCCTGGAGTAGGTAAAACACATCTTGCTAATGCTATAGGTATAGAAGCTTTGAAAAATGGTTATAAAGTACTATTTATTCATGCAAATGATATGGTTGCCAAGTTGATATCAGCTAAGGGTGATGGTAGTTATTTTAGTGTTTTAAAGCAATTTTTAGGAGTTGATTTACTGATAATAGATGAGGTTGGATTTAAGAAAATACCGTTGAATTATGTAGATGAATTTTTCGAAATAATCAGACAAAGATATGAAAGAAAATCTGTAATTGTAACAACCAATAGGCCTTTTGAGGAATGGGGTAATATCTTTGGTGATGTAGTTCTTGCATCAGCAATAATAGATAGATTAATACATCATGCTCATATTTTTAAAATAACAGGTAAAAGTTATAGAATTAAGGGTTTACAAAAAGTTAAAACTGATAACTTGTAACTGGGGAATTTTAAGGGCCATAAGGTGGGGAATTTCAATTGACAATGACAGAACAGAAGGAGAAAGACAAAAAACTTCATTTTTAATAAAGATAGTGGTATTTTTATCTTGTTTAAATCCCATATCAGATAACACATTTTTTCCATATTGCATTGTTTTAATGTGATTACCACTCATACCAACATCACTTTAAAAAGTATAAAATTGTAAAAGTCAAGTAAAAATCCCCACCTTATCGTAGAGGGGTACAAAGATATTTACCACTTAAAAGTTAACAAGTATAAGAAAAGTATGGTTGATTATACAAAACATCATCATGGAAAATCATTTAAATCTGGTAGTAAAAAAAATAAGATGAGGATATTGCACAATTAAATGCTTTTTATAATTTAACTAAATTAACGAATTTGCCATAACACAAAATCTAACATCTTTACTTTAGATATATTTAAATTCAGAAATTTACTTTGAAACTTTTCTACCAAAAATTCCCCTATTCCAGTTGATAAAAAATCATTAACAACCTGTTGCAATTGCTCATACAAGATTATTATCTTTTTTGCTCTTTCATTTGATTTATAATTTGGTAACTTAAGATTGGTATTTTTCAAAACAAATTTATCAATAACTGGCATATCAGGATTTATTGTCGCTACAAGTTTGCTAGCAAACGAGGCTTCTAGCTTCCCTGTTTTTTCTTTCAAGTCAAATAAAATATCAGCAAATGAAACTTTTTTATTATGCTTATTTTGTTCAAGTATATTATAAAAATGCAACTGCCAGACCTTATTTCTTCTTACTCGATAAAAACCATTAAATTTTCTTTGAAATTCAAGATCAATTGTTACATCAGTTATCATAAGTTTTTCTTGTAAATATATGTATTTATATAATACAGTATTATCTATATTCTCAACTACTCTGGTCACATCATCTAAGGTGAGTTGAATCATTTAAATTTTCTCCATAATACAATATTAAACAAGATATTCCTTAAATTCAAGTAATGGTAGTTCTACTTAATTTTTAGTTCCAAGAAATACCTGTTTCCAATTTTTTCCCATTCAAAAGTGTAAGAATTACTTAACTGTACTTTAACATTTTCTTTCCCTTTTAAGCCGGCATAATGAAAAGTTGAGTTTGGTTTTGTTACAGCACCATCAAACATGGTGGTAAATACTGTACCAATATCTCTTTTTGATTGTGTTATATACTCAGTGCTATTAGTTATCATATAAAATCTACCAATATTATAGCCATATTTATCACATGCAATTTCTAATGCTTCTATGTCTACAAAAGTATCAATTCGCCCATAATCCTGAGCACCTTGTTGTGCTGTTTTAAATTTCAACTCAATAGCACAAGAAACATTTTATTTCAAAAAAGAACAAGTAATATCAATATATTTTGTTTTTCCTTTGACATTTCCAAGTTTTGTTTCTAAATCAACTACAAAAATATCATCACGCTTTGTACAATATTGTTCACCAATCACTGAAATAATGTGAGCAAGATAATGTTGGAAAGGTGCTTCTTTAGAAATTTGATGTCTTCCCTCAAGAAATCTAGTTTTTAATATTCGCCAAGAAATTTTAAGAATTTCTTCAATACGTTGTATATAACTTTTTGGTATTAAATCTATTTGTTTCATATTGCTACATATTGTAGTTTCTATTGATAAATCTAATCTTAACTCTATATTTTGTCAAATGATTAATAATCTAAAATGTGATTTAACTTTGAGGAAAAATATATATTTTCTTTAAATTCAACTTGTCCTAACAAAAAAAGCTCCTTTAAAACTCACATAAAAATCTCCTATGATGTTTATTCTAAATCAGGAACTAATTTGAGTTTATAAAAAGCAAGTGTCGGTATTTGACGTAAATAAAAATTTTGTAATATTACTTCTTGGAATTATTAATATCTTTGAAGTCTTTTTCTATATAACTTGCTGCTACTTCAAACCAATTTTCTAAAAATTTTTGTTCTTCTTTTTGGAAATTATCTTTCAAGTAATTTAATTTTATTATTATTTTGTTATTATTAAAATGATAATTAATAAAAGGATATTTAGATAGCATTTTTATACAATCGACACTACCAAGTTTGGAAGGATAAGGAATTGATACACTCTTACATACATACTTCAAATTATCTCTTTCAAATTCACTCCACCCATTTAAGATATTATCATATATCTTATTTCCAAAATATACTGTACTATTTAAATTCTCACTTTGATTAGTTCCATTTTGAGACTGTACTATTCGACCAAACGTTTCAGAATTACTCATAACACTCAATTCTTCAAAATTTGCTTCATCTGTATTTTCATCATATAATATTTTTTCCAATTCATCAGCAACATATAAGGTCTGTTCTACAGAATACTTTAATTCATTTTCATCTAAAAATACATTTCCATCACTATCAAAAGTAACTAATATATAAGAGCAACAACTCAAGTATTCAAAGCCTGTTTTCTCATCATCTATTTCAATTTTTACTAAAGGATAATTGATTAGTAGTTTTTTTATTGTTTTAATTTTTTTTTCAAATAAATCCTTGTTAGTAAAAACATCTTTTTTCTTAGCTACTGGAGAAACAACTTTAAGATAGAAATTAAAATTTTTCTTCTCAAAACCATTTACCGACGATAAAGGTAAATAACCACAAAAAACTATTGCTGGCTGATAACGTTTTTGATCCTTGTTTGATATTGTTGTATTCAAATAAAATAACTTTGAAGTTGGATTATTTTCAGACCAAAATTCTATAATTTTTTCAATTTTAATTCTATTTATGTTTTGATGTTTTTCAAAGTAATCCAATATCGATGTAACAATGTTTTTACCATAAATTTTTTGTTTATCACTTTTAAAGCAATTTATATCAATTAAGTCTGACTTATTTATTTCAAATCTTGCTGGATACGGATCTTCCAATAAACTAATATCATTATTAGGTTCTCTTAAATATGCTTTCCAGTTACTTTCAAATTTATTATCTATTTCAGTGACTTCTTCAGGTTCTTCACCTTTATCTATAATAGCTTCTGCTCTTCGTTTATATTTTATAAACTGGGATACCTGCAGTTCATCCACAGAATCTTTTAATACTGGATAACAAATATTCATTGCTGACAGATTACTTCTATTAGCCTTCAGTTTTCTATGTACCTTTCCTAAAAACCTATCTACTCTGCCATTACGCTGTTCATCTGCACCTTGAGTCCATGCTATTCCATAATGGATAATATTGTTACAATAATAATGTAAATTAACCCCTTCTTGTAAAACAGAGGTAGCAACAATATTGTTTGGATAAAATGGAGTATTAAATAATTGGATTATTGTATCACTTTTTGTTGCTCCATGAAAGCCATATACAGGCACACCACTTTCAAAAATTCTAAAATCATAATCAGGTAACATTTCTTTTTTTAACCCCAATACTTTTTGCCAAATATACTTAAAGTAATTTAAAGATTCTTTCATTAAAAGGTAGGTACGACTTTTTTTAAAATCTTTTTTAATTGTTTCAATAAAACTTTCATAATTATTTTTATTTTCATTAACCAAATACCAACAAAATAATTCAATTATTGCATCTGAAGCAAATATTAATGCTTTTTTTGTAAAATTACCCAAACCTTCCCATTCATATTCACTAAAACTATCTATTAACTGTTTTGCCTCTTTATTTTGTTTAAAAAACAATGTCCAAAGTGTATCAAATTCTCTTTTTGCACTTTTGCTGTTAGAATAATTTTTAATATTCTGATACTTAAGGAGTTTATAACTATTTTTATACCTTTGTCTTTTTGCACTTTCTAAATAATCTATTTCATTTCTTTTATTAATCAAAAAATCTTCAAATACATATTTTTCTGTTGGTTCTTCTTTATTAGGTGGTAGTTCAAACAACATTGAAAATGGGGAGTTTGGATCTACTAATAAGTTTCTAAAATTAGACCCTAATGTAGAGGATTGTTGTTCTTTTTTTCTAACAAAATAATCAAGGACCACACAGTTTTTAAAATTGCTGTCATCATTAACTTCCGATATTTCAAAATCTAAGTTATTTTCTTTTTTTGCAAATTCTGGGAAATGTTTTTTAATCAAATTATCTAACTCTTTTCTTTTATTAGGCATTTTTAAATTTTTTGGAAGCTTTAGGTTTTTCGTTAATTTCTCAAATAGAATCTTATCATACTCTCTCAAAAGTCTTTCTGTCAATTCTTTTACTGATGGGATTCTACGTACAAAGATAATGTTTTTTTCAGCTTCCTTACCATAATTAATAGCATCCCTTTCTTTTTCAATTATATTATTAACAATTTTATCATACTTGGGATGTGAAGGTGGTTTTTGAAAAATAGAAGTATATTTTTTTACAATATTTTTTAATATTTCATGATCTAAACCGCGGGTATAATCTTGACTTTCTATATCATTTTCACTATTTTCAACAGCATTGTTATCTTCCTCATAACTTATGATTTCACAACCTTCCAAATA
This sequence comes from Deferribacter abyssi, assembly GCF_049472655.1. NCBI lineage: Bacteria > Pseudomonadati > Deferribacterota > Deferribacteres > Deferribacterales > Deferribacteraceae > Deferribacter > Deferribacter abyssi. The sequence continues at coordinate 681 of NZ_JAQNCS010000032.1, read as the reverse complement.
ACCAAAAGTAAGACGGTTTTCAGAAATATTTTGTTTCTTTTTTTCTTTATGTTCTTCCTCTTCTTTTCTCAATATCTTTCTAACCAAATGTTTTTGATAGACTGCAAAAAACGTTTCTGCTTTTAAATCCTCTTCAAAAGAAGCCTCAATAGCTGTCTCTTTTCTATACTGATATTTTATCTTATCCTCCAATCTTCTAAATCTCCTGTGAGCATATTCCTTTAAAATATCAGAATAGTCATTACACTTCTCAAGAAGCTTATTATTCACTTTTAGATTTAAGTAATTGAAATAATTAAATATATTTTTTATATCATCTTGTTTAGAATGGTTTGGAGTTGCTGTTATTAATAGCACTTTTGAGGCAATACCTTCATTTTCTGCATTGCTATTTTCTCCGATACGAGTGCCAAAAAAACCTTTAGCTACATTTACACGAAGACTATCTCCATGAAAATTTCTATAATAATGCGCCTCATCAACTATTAGTAGGTCATATTTGTTTTTAAGCTGCTCCCTATATTCTATTCCTTTTTTTAAAGCCTTTTTAGCAATTTCTTTTTTATTACTTTTATCTTCTTCTGGAATATTCAACTTAATGTGACTAAACATTGTCGTTTTTGCCACAAAAATTTGTCCATATTCAGATTTTGAGACTACTTCATCTAAATTATGGCAATA
>NZ_JAQNCS010000031.1:0-7976 GCF_049472655.1 Deferribacter abyssi | reverse complement strand
AACATAATCCCCACTTATACAACAAAAAAACGTAGGAGTTGCGCTATGCAATCAAACAATGTAGTACAAAAAAAGGGGTGACTCCAGAAAATAGTGTTTGACATTGGAGTTTAATTTTGTTAAAGGAAATTATGAATTGTGGATTAATAATCTCAAATAAATCTTTGTTTAATCAGTCTAACAGTTTTTTCTTTTACTTTTTTTATAACAAGTGGTGGAGTGCCGCCTGTTGAGGCCAGTAAAGGTGTAATTTATATATAAAGGCCACAGGCGGTAAAACCGCTTGTGGCCTTTTTTTTTTAGAAAATTTTGGAGGTTGTTATGATTGTAGTTATGAAGATTGGGGCAACACGAGAACAGCTTGATGATGTTTGTAAAAAAGCTGAAGAGCTTGGTTTTACTCCACATGTGATTTATGGTAAAGAGAGAAATGTGATTGGTTTGGTAGGGATTGGTGGTAAAAGGGACGAAATAGGAATTGTGGAGGATTTACCAGGAGTTGATAGGGTTGTACCTATTACAAAGCCGTATAAGCTTGCAAGCAAAGAGGTAAAACAGGAAACAACCATTGTTAAAGTAAAAGGTGTAGAAATTGGTGGAGAGGAAATTGTGGTAATTGCAGGTCCATGTTCAGTTGAGAGTGAAGAACAAATAATTAAAACTGCAGAGTATGTGAAAGCTGCTGGAGCAAAGATTCTTCGAGGAGGAGCTTTTAAACCAAGAACAAGTCCATATTCCTTTCAAGGGTTGGGAGAGACTGGCTTAAAATATATGGCAAAGGCGCGAGAAATAACTGGATTACCAATTGTAACTGAGGTAGTTAATCCTAGAGATGTCGACGTAGTATATAAATATACTGATATGTTTCAGGTTGGTGCGAGAAATATACAAAATTTTGCGTTATTAAAACTTTTAGGACAAACTGATAAACCTGTTCTTTTAAAAAGAGGAATGGCCACTACAATTGAAGAGTTTTTAATGTCAGCTGAATATGTGTTATCTGAGGGGAACAAAAATGTTGTTCTTTGTGAAAGAGGAATAAGAACGTTTGAAACAGCAACAAGAAATACTCTTGATATTAGTTGTGTCCCAGTGGTTAAAGAGAAATCTCACTTACCAATCATAATTGATCCTTCGCATGCGTCTGGGCATTGGCATTATGTTCCTGCTTTGTCTAAGGCTGCTATTGCAGTTGGAGCTGATGGCTTGATAATAGAAGTTCATCCTGATCCTGAAAACGCATTAAGTGATGGTGCGCAATCTTTAAAGCCTGACATTTTTCTGAGGTTGATGGGGGAATTGAAAAGTGTGGCTTTAGCTGTTGGTAGATATATGTATTAAAATTGTTGGGGCTTAAGTTCCCCTCTTTCTTCTCTAAATTTTTCTTGTAAAAACTTTTTTATCATTTTAAAATTAAATTATGATTAAACGTGTACTGTTTATTTTAATTATATATGCATCACTTGGACATACATTGGGTGTTTATATTAATAAAACTGAATATTCTGTTGTAATTAGATTTGCACTATTAAGTGAATATTTTGAATCTATTAAGAAAAATGATAATAAAATAATTTTACTTTTAAATAAAAATATTGCTTTTAAAATGATACAAGAACCAAAAACTAAGCTATTAAAGGATATTAAAGGAGCAGACAATAAAATTATTATTGCTTTAAAAACAGATGCAGATTATTTTTTAAAAAAAGATGGTAAAGATATTTATCTTTTTATCACACCAAAGAAGAAGATATCCGATCTTAATTTGAAATCTCCGATTGAAAAACCTATTTTAAAAACAAAAAGTAAAAAAATAAAAAATGATGCAGCTGAAAAAATATTAGCTGAAGTAGAATCTGAAATTGATAATGGTTTATACAATAGTGCCATAAATAAACTTCTTGATTTAATTGCAAAGCATGAAAACGATTTTTATGCTCAAGAAGCTTATTATAAGCTGGGAATGCTTTATTACAAATTAGGGGATGAAGATCCTAAAAACTACCTTAGAGCTGCTGATTACCTATCAGATTTTGCATCTAAATTTCCTGATAATTATAGGGCTTCAGATGCACTTTACTATTCAGCACTCAGTAAAGAAAAAGCTGGTATGTATTTTGAAGCAATTTTTGATTATAAGGCTATAATAGTGACATATCCCGAGACATTGTTTGCTAAAAAAAGTTATATGAGAATTGTATCTATTTATGAACATATTGGACAGTATGATAAAGCTATTAATACATTAAAGGAATATTCTGATAAGTTTAAAGATAATTCTATTAAGGTGTTAGCAAGAATTGGTAAGTTTTATGCCATGTTAAAAGACTATGAATTAGCTAGGGAGTATTTTTTAAAAGTAATAAACAGCAAAGATGATTTGATAAAACTTGGTGCTGATACTTTATATGCAATAGCTAAAACATTTGAGATAAAAGGTGATGAAGAATACGCATTATCGATATATGCAAAGGTTTATAATATTTATCCAGATAGTAAGTTTGCAGATATAGCTATGTATAATTCAGCACTTTTACTGGAAAAGCTTGGGAAAGAAAACCTTGCAAACAGTTTACTCTTGGAGTGTAAAAAAAAGTATTCTAAACGTATTGGTGGGCAGAAAGCAGCAGTACATTATGTTGAAAAATACTTAGGCGAAAATGCCACTGAGTATTGGATAGATTTCTTGATAGATGTTTTAAATTCTTCCATTGATGTAAATCTTACTGCAAAGGCTACTAGGCTTATAGTTCAGTCGTATTTTAGAGAAAAGAGATTTAATGAAGCTTTAGAAAAAATAAGTGAGTTTGAGTCAAAATTTTTTGATACTCCAGAGCTTAATAATGTGTATGATATAAAACAGCAGATATTTCTAAATTTTGCTAAAAAATTTTTAAAAGAAGGTAAATATCAGCAAAGTATAGATTATATAAATAAACTAATTACAGAGTTTCCAGAAACTAAATATTTGGCTGAAGCTGAAAAATTAGCTGAGAGTATTTATCTTATTAAAACAAGAAGGTTGTATGAAAATGGTGAGTATGAAAAAGTTATGAAAGAAATACAAAACTATATGGTAAATCACAAAAAAATATACTTTAGAAAGAATTGGGATGTTTTGCTTGAAAGTTCATATTATTATTATATAAAGAAGCTAATAAAACAACATAATAATGATAAAGCTGCAATATTAAGCAAGGAATATTTAGTATATTTTCCTAATGGAAAATATGAAGATGAATTTCTCTCAATTCTAACTGATTATTTTATTGGTAAAATAATTAATTATATTCAAAAAGGTAATTATGCTAGTGGAATTACATTTTATAATAAAAATAACAATTGGATTAAGCTACTAAAAAATGAAAGTAATTTAGCAATTATAAAAGGGTATCTATCATTTTGTTATTTTAAGCTTGGTGATTTTGAAAAAGCAAAACACTTATATAATACGATTAAAAATTATAATTTTTCTATAGTTAATATGCTTGGGATACTTTTTGGTGAAAAGATTACGGTGGAGAACGTAAATGAATTGAGCGACAAAGATTTAAAAATAATTTTTGATGAGCTTAAATTTTCAAAGCAAGATGATGCTTATAACATTTTAAAACTGTATAGAAAAAATCCTGTATTAAAATATAGGTTGATGTATGAACTTGTAAACACCTTTGAGAAAGAAAGGAAAATTACTGAAATCAAAAAACTATATGAAGACATCAAGAAGTTAAACTTAATAGATGAGTTCAAAGAAATAATATTGGATAGAGGGATGATTGCTTTTGAAGCAGGTGACTATAATTTAGCTGCTAAGCTTTTTGAAGAATTCATTTTAAAAAATAGTAAGTATAGTAGAATGGATAAAGTATATTATTTTCTTGGAAAATCGTATCTGAAAATGGGCGATGAAAAGGCTAAAATATTTTACAATAAGCTTATACAAAATTATCCTAATAGTTTCTATAGTAAGTTAGCGAAAAAAGAATTGAAGGAGTTAAATTGGCTAAAGAGAGTAAAAGAAGCGAAATAGAGTTATTAAGTGAAGCATTTCATGCTTTTAATGTAGCTACAGAAAAGCTTCAAAATAGTTATGCTGCACTTAAAGATGAAACTGAGAAATTAAGAAAAGAGATTGAGGAGAAAAATAAACAGCTTGAGGAAGTATCATCATTATTGTCATCAGTGTTGATGAGTGCAAATAGTGCTATTGTTGCATTGGATAATAAAGGAGAAATTATAATATCAAATAAGAAGTTTGATGAGTTATATGATTTTTATGGAGATAAATTTTTAGAATTTTTGAAAAAGAATATGTTTGAAGGAATTTTTGAAAAAGATTTTGGAAGGAAAGTGTTCAGAATTAGTGTAGGAAAATTTAACCATAACGGTTTAGATGGATGGACATTTTCCATAGATGATGTTACGAATTTTAAAGAGATGGAGAAAGAGCATAGAAGAGATGAGCATTTAAAAACAATGGGAGTTATGGCAGCCAATATTGCTCATGAAATAAGAAACCCTTTGGGCAGTATAGAGCTGTTTGCTTCATTACTTTCTAGGGATTTGAAAAATGATCTAGAAAAACAATCATTGGCTGATTCAATTTTAAAAGGTGTAAAAAGTATTAATTCTACTATATCGAATATATTATTATTTTCTAAAGATGTCATTGTGAAAATGGAAAAACATTATCTTGCTGATATTCTGGATGATGTTGTACTCTACTTAAGACATCTTATGTTAGATAAAAAAATAAAATTTATTAATAGGATAAACGAAGATAGTATAATCTATTGTGATAAAGAGCTAATGAAACAGGTTTTTATGAATCTTATTCATAATGCCATTGATGCTGTAGGTGAGAATGGTAAAATTGAATTATATAATTTTTGTGATAAAGGGTTTGACATTGTTGTGGTTGAAGATAACGGTTGTGGTATCGATCAAGGATTTTTGGATAAGATATTTATTCCTTTTCATACTACAAAGACGAAAGGGACAGGGCTTGGATTATCCATTGTTTATAAAATTATAAAGGCTCATGGAGGAAATATTTTTGTTGAAAGTGATGGTAAAAGCTATACTAAAATATTAATTAAGTTAAAAAGAGGGGAAAATGTTTGATAAAAAACATGTGTTAGTGGTTGATGACGATGAAAATATGAGAAAAGGTTTAGAAGTAACGATCAAGCGCATGGGGATTAATGTAGATACTGCTGTAGATGCAGCTGATGGTTTTGATAAAGCTATGAAAAAAAGATATGATTTTATAATTTCAGATTTAAAGATGCCTAAAATTGATGGTTTATCATTTTTCAAAATGTTAAAAAATGCTGGTTTAGATGTACCAGTTTGTTTTATTACAGCTTATGCAACAGTAGAAACTGCTGTTGAAGCTTTGAAAATGGGCGCGTTTGATTATATTGTGAAACCTTTTCCTCCAGAAGTTGTTGAAGAACTTATCTCAAGAGGGTTAAACCTTGGGAAACATAAGATTTTAAGAAATAATGATAAACGAAAAGTTATTTATAAAAGTAAATATATGGCTGAAATTTTTTCTATTGCAATGGATGTAGCAAGCAGTGAAGCGACAGTGTTAATTACTGGAGAGTCAGGTACTGGTAAGGAAGTCCTTGCTAGATTTATTCATGAAAATAGTAGGCGGAAAAATAATCCCTTTGTAGCTATTAACTGTGCTGCTGTACCTGAAAATTTAGTGGAAAGTGAATTTTTTGGATATGAAAAAGGGGCTTTTACAGGTGCAGAGAAGAGAAAGCCTGGAAAATTTGAGCTTGCAGATGGAGGAACTATTCTTCTTGATGAAATTGGGGAAGTACCATTACATTTACAAGCAAAATTGTTAAGAGTTTTACAAGAAAAGGAGATTGAAAGGCTTGGTGGCATAAAGCCAGTTTCGGTAGATGTAAGAATTATTGCTACTACTAATAGGGACTTGAAAGAAGAAGTGAATAATGGGAATTTTCGAGAGGATTTATATTATAGGTTAAATGTTATAAATATTCATGTACCCCCACTTAGGGATAGGAAAGAAGATATACTTTATCTTGCAGAGTTTTTTTTAGAAAAGTATTCAAAAATAAATGGGAAAAAATTGAAGGCTTTAAGTGATGATGCGAAGAGAGTTCTTTTAGATTATGATTGGCCTGGTAATGTGAGAGAGTTAGAGCATACTATTGAGCGTGCTGTAATTTTAAGTAAAGATGAAAAGATAGTGCCAAGAGATTTGTTTTTACATGGTCTTGTTTTTAGCAATGATTTTGATATTAGTAAAAACTATGGTGATGAAACTATAGAAGAAGATAATGTTGATAATGTAAAAAATAATAGAGAAAACTCTTTTGAACTGAAAGGTAGAAGTATTGCAGAAGTGGAAAAGGAACTGATTTTAAACACGTTAAAAGATGTTGGAGGGAATAGAACAAAAGCCGCAGAAATACTTGGAATAACTGTTAGAACTCTGAGAAATAAATTGAATGAATATCGTTCACAAGGAATAGATGTAGATAAATACCTTGAAAAAAGTAATTAGGATTGATTTTAAAATTCTCGTATAGAGGTTGATTATTATATGAATTTAAATAAAACGTTTATAGGTCGTCAACCCATATTGGACGAAAATAGTAGACTAGTTGGGTATGAGTTGTTGTTTAGAAAGTCAGGAGATGCGACAAGAGCTGAAATAAACGATCCTTTTATTGCTATTGTTGAGACCCTTGTAAATGCGTTAGACCATTTTGGAGTGGATGTTTTAATTGGAAATGGATATGGTTTTATAAATGTTAACAAAAAGGTTTTAATGTCGCCAATTATTGAGCTGTTACCACCAAAACGTTTTATATTTGAAATTCTTGAAGATGTTGTTGTTGATAAAGAGTTGCTTGAAAGGTTAGAAGATCTAAGGTTAAACGGGTATCTATTTGCATTGGATGATTTTACTTTTGAACAATTTAATATAAATGTTCTTAAAGATGTGGAACCTTTTATTGATATAATTAAAGTGGATCTTTTAAATATTGGCGAAGAAGAAATTATTAGAAATACAAGATATTTAAAAAAGACAAACTGTTTTCTTCTAGCTGAAAAAGTAGAAAATAAAGAACAATACGAATTGTGTAAATTTCTTGATTATGATTATTTCCAAGGATTTTATTTCGAAAAACCTGAAACTTTGGAAGCTAAGAAAATTGATCCCCAGAAAATGGGCATTCTTAGATTAATAAACTTGATTAACAAAGATTCAAGTATAAAAAAGATTGTAGAGACATTCAATTTGTATCCTGATTTAAGTTTTAGTTTATTGAAGTTTATTAACTCAGCTGCTTTTTATTTAAGGAATCAGGTAAGATCTATTCAGCATGCAATAAGCCTTATAGGTATGAAAAAACTTTTAAACTGGTTAATAATGTTAAGTTATGTTAGCAAAAATGATGTTGGGCTTGATTCCCCACTTTTTCAGATGGTAGCTGTGAAAGCAAAAACAATGGAAATTTTGTGTAGCGATTATTTAAAAAGAAGCGATTGTGATAGTGCTTTTTTAGTTGGATTGCTTTCAAATATTGATGTTCTGTTTTCTATGCCAAAGGAAGAGTTGTTGAATAATATTTCTGTTTCGGATGAGATAAAACTCAGTGTTTTAAATTATGAAGGGTTTCTGGGTGAACTTTTAAGAATTGTTGAACAAAGTGATAAAGAAGAAGATATAACTGAAATTGAAAATAGTTTAGGTTTGACTTTAGACCATATTACAGATGCAAAGCTTAAAAGTTATAAGTGGTTTTATACTCTTGTGAAAGAAATGTAAAATTTATTAATAGTTATTCTTCATTGTACTGGTTATTATCTATAGATTAATAAAGTTTGTAGTTTAGTCTAGTTTTCACTTTTTCAGTAAGAACTCCTACGAATATTTTAAAAAGGAATAATGTCATTTATCTTATCAAAAATAAGACAGAGGA
>NZ_JAQNCS010000030.1:0-9317 GCF_049472655.1 Deferribacter abyssi | reverse complement strand
ATGTCCCCAGAAAAAGATACCAATTTAGATATGATATATATTCCAAATAGATAAACTAAAATGGGAGATGTAAGATGAGCAGAAAAAGAAGAAACTTCACAGCAGAATTCAAAGCTAAAGTAGTGCTTGAATAATTGTTAGAGGGAGATAAAACAATAAATGAGATAGCAAGTAAATATGACTTGCTTCCAAAGAGTTTGCAGCAATGGAAAAAGCAGTTCTTAGAAAATGCAGTATTGGCATTCGATAAGAGTGCAGTGGTGCAAGAGTATAAAGAGGAGATAGAGACTCTTAAAAAAGAGAAAGACGCAATAGCAAAGAAATTAGGAGAAGTTATAGTAGAGAGGGATTGGGCAGTGGGAAAGCTACAGAGCTTGGACTTATCGATAAAAAGAGAAATAGTTGATAGTGAAGGCAGTGTCCAAGCTCAAATAAAAGTGCCTTCACTAAACAAGAGATTAGAGTTACTTGGTATGTCAAAGACAGCATACTATTATAAACCTGTAATACCGTTTAATTCAGATGGTGATAAAAAGCTTTTAGATGCTATTGATGAGATTCATACAGAATATCCATACTATGGTACAAGACGAATGGTTGTGGAGTTAAAGAAAAGAGGCTTTAACGTTGGTAGAAAGCTTGTTAAAAAAGCTTACGAGTATCTTGGCATCCAAGCACTCTATCCTAAGCCTAAAACAACTATAGCTAATCGATTAGATTACAAGTATCCGTACCTTTTAGAAGAGTTTAAAGATGATAATGGATCGGTTCAAATTGATAAACCTAATGTTGTATAGAGTGGTGATATAACCTATATTAGACTTGAAAAAGGTTTTGCTTACCTATGTGCCATTATTGATTGGCATACCAAGAAAATCATTAGTTGGAAGATATCTAACACAATCGATGTGAATCTTACAACAAGTGTACTAAAAGATGCACTTTCAAAGTATCCAAAGCCAAAAATCTTTAACTCTGATCAAGGAAGCCAATATACAGCAAAAGAACATATTCAGATACTAAAGGATAATGAAATCTCAATCTCTATGGATGCAAAAGGTAGATCAATTGACAATATTGCTATTGAAAGATTCTTTAGAACTCTAAAGTATGAAGATGTCTATCCTAAAAGCTACAATACAATCAAGGAGGCAAGAGATGGTATAGCTGAATATATCAATATCTATAATTCAAAAAGAATTCATTCGTCTATAGGATACAAAACACCTGATAAAGTTTATAATGATTGGATAGAAAGTTGCAATATTGCAAAAGTACAGTTGTTGCAAAATGTAGCATAATGAAAGGAATAAGAAAGATTTCTAAATTGGTCTTGACAAAGGGGGACATTTTAAATGTTACCAAAAGTTAGTATAATAATACCAACATATAATAGAGCTAAATATTTAGTTCAGGCAATTGAAAGTGCCTTAGCACAAGATTATCCAAATTTAGAAGTTGTAGTGTCAGATAACTGTTCAACGGATGAAACACAAACAGTTGTAAAGAATTTTTTAAATGATAAAAGATTTAAGTATTTTAGAAATGAAAAAAATTTAGGAATGGTAGGTAATTGGAGAAAAGCATTATATGAATATATTACAGGTGAATGGGCAATTATTTTATCTGATGATGATTACTTTATTGATAATCAATATATTAGTAAAGCTATCGATTTGATTAATGAAAATAGAGATATTGTGATAGTACATGCTAATCAGATTACATATTATGAAAATGAAGATAAAAAGATTTTTTTAAAAAAAACATTTCCTATTGTAATGAATGGTAAAAATGTTTTTTTTAATTATTATGAAAAAGGCTTAACTTTTGCTTTTGCAACTACAGTATTTAATGTTAAATTAATGAGAGATTTGGAAGTTTTTAAATATGATAAAGTTATAAGTAGTGATTGGTTAGAGTTTTTAAGATTGTGTTTATATGGAAATGTGGGATTTATTGATGACTTTGTATCTGTTTATAGAAGACATGATAATTCAGTGTTAACAACCTCAAATTTTGATACTTTTATTGAAAATACAAAATATATAACAATACCATACGAATATGCTAAAAGAAAAAAAGTTTTCTCTTCTAAGGATTTGGAAAAATGGAAAGAAAGAATGCTAAAAAGATATTTTAATTCTTTATTAAGTATAGTATTAAAAAAAGGAAATATTAAGGATTTGTTACATTTTGTGATTTTTATAAAAAGAAATTATCCTAAATATTTAGTATTATTTATTTATCCAAAAAATTTAGTAAAACTATTTGTATATAAAATTCCACTTTTACATAAATTATATTTAGTATTAAGAAAGAATAAAAAATGTGCGGAATAGTAGGTTTTATAGACTTTAATAAAAGAAGTGATTATAAAATTTTAAAGAATATGACAGATGTTTTATATCAACGAGGACCAGATGATAGTGGATATAGTTTTTATAGATTAGGTGATTGTAATATTGGACTAGGGCATAGAAGACTTTCTATTTTAGATTTAAGTTCACATGGTCGTCAACCTATGAAATTTGAAAACTTAGAGATAGTTTACAATGGAGAAGTTTATAATTTTAAAGAGATTAGAGTTGAGCTTGAAAAATATGGATATAGTTTTGAATCAAATTCTGATACAGAGGTAATTTTAAAGGCTTATCATAAATGGAAAATTGATGCGGTTCATAAATTTAATGGAATGTTTGCTATTGCAATCTTTGACAGAAAGAAAGATGAAATTATTTTAATAAGAGATAGAGCAGGAGTAAAACCACTTTACTATTATCATAAAGATGGACTTTTTATGTTTGCAAGTGAGTTAAAAAGTTTTCATCAAAATCCTTATTTTAAAAAATCTATAAATCAAGAATCATTAGTTAAATACTTACAATTTGGATATATACCACAACCATTAAGCATATTTCAAAATGTTTATAAATTAGAAGCTGGGTATTATTTGACATTAAAAATTGTGAGTGGAAGATTAAAAAATGAAAAATATTGGGATATTGATGATTTTTATCAAAAAAATAAGCTAAACATCTCTTTTGATGAAGCAAAAGAAGAAGTTGAAAAGTTATTGATAAAAGCTTTTAAGTATCGAATGATTTCAGATGTTCCTGTTGGGGTGTTTTTAAGTGGAGGATATGATAGTAGTGCAGTAGCTGCTATCTTACAAAAGCATAGTTCTCAAAAAATTAAAACATTTACTATTGGTTTTAAAGAAGAAAAATATAATGAGGCAATATATGCTAAACAAGTAGCACAACATCTTGGTACTGATCATTATGAACACTATCTTAGTCAAAAAGATGCTTTAAAAATTTTACCAAGACTGCCAGAAATATATGATGAACCTTTTGGAGACAGTAGTGCTATTCCTACTATTATGGTTTCTGAGTTCGCAAAACAATATGTTACAGTAAGTCTAAGTGCAGATGGTGGAGATGAACTTTTTAGCGGATATCCTTCATATAAAAATACTTATGATTTGTATAATAAATTTCATAAATTTCGTATGTTTAATTCATTAAACGTTTTAGACAAGATAATTAATCCATTTCAAATATCAAAATATTTGAAAATATATAATTTAGAAGGAAAGTTTTATAAGTTTTGTGAATTATTGAAAAATAGCAATTCTCCATCAAAATTTTACGAAACTAACACTAAATATTTTTATGATGTAGAGATAGAAAAGCTGTTGAATTTAAAATTAAGTTCAAAAGAAACTTTTTTTGAAAATAGTATTGATAATATGTTGTCATACAGTTTTAAAACTTATCTAAATGATGACATCTTAACAAAGGTTGATAGAGCTACAATGAGTGTAAGTTTAGAAGGCAGAGAACCAATGCTAGATTTTAATCTTATAGAGTTTGTCGCTCAATTACCTGTTGAATACAAGCAAAAAGGCAATCAAACAAAATATATTTTAAAAGAGATAGTTCATAAGTATATACCAAAAGAGCTAATGGAACGTCCAAAAATGGGATTTTCTATTCCTCTTTTTGAGTGGTTTAGAGATGAATTAAAAGTCTTTTTTGAAGAATATTTAAGTCAAAAAGCTATAAATGAAAGCGGAATTTTTAATTATAAATATATTGATATGCTGAAACAAAGTTATCATAATGGATATGGCAATCCTCATAAATTATGGTTAATTTTAATATTTCAGATGTGGTGGGAAAAGTGGGTCAAATAAATATCAATATTTTTTATATTTTATTAATTTTTTATAATGCTTTAATAAGTTTTATATTTGCAATATATAAGTATCAAGTAGGTTACATTTTTTTCTTTTTTTCTTTGGCTATATTTATTTTAATCTTATTGAAAAATAGTGAAAATATTATATATTTTATTAGAACTTTTTTCCTTGGGGTTATAGGCTTTATTGCTTTAGGAGCTAAATTAATAAGTGATGATGCTTTGTTTGGGTTTCATATGCCTGAAAGTCAAACAATAGAAATTGCAAGTTTAATGTTTTTGTTAACAAATATAGCTCTGTTTGGAAGCGAGATAGGATTTTTAATAGCTAAAAAATACAAAATAGAAAACAAAAACAAAATGATTTTTGAAAATAAAAGTTTTTTCTATATAGTGTTTTTTCTTTTATTAAGTGTATCTTTTTTAATTTCTCTACAAAAACAACCAATATATATTGCAGCTTATGGAAGCAATGCAGGTGTTAAAATGCCAGTAAATAATCTAAACTCTATTTCAAATATTTTATTTTATTCATTAATATTTTTATATTTTAAATTTAAAAATTTTTATGGATGGAATATTAAAAGATATAGTTTTTTTTTAATATTTTCAGGTATTTTTCTCTATGTATATTCTGAAATTTTGCATGGTGTTAGAATGGATGCTTTAAATGGAGTATTTGGCGCAATTGTTTTATATTATATTTATACTAACAAGTCATTAAAATTAACCTGGAAAGTTTTTTTGCTGGGAGTATTTTTATTTATTATATTGCAAATTGTGGGTATCATTAGAAGTGCTTTGCAATTTATGACTTTTTCTCAATTGATTGACTTAATTATGAATGGATTTTCTTCTATATTTTTTGGGTCAAAAAGTGGAATAATGTTTTATCAGGGAACTATAAACGACATTGCCACTACTTTCTCTGGAATTATTTATATGTTAAAACATCATATTATTGATTTTTATTATGGAAGTAGTTACTTTGATTATATTTTAAGAACTCCACCAAAATTTTTATATCCAGATAGACCTCAAGACTTGGCTTGGATATTTGTTAATAATGGTTTTACAAGTGGTGGTGGATTTTTTGAATTAGCAGAAGCATATTTAAATTTTGGAGTAATTGGGTTGTTTATTGTACCATTTGTAGTATCTTTTTTACTTGGTTATTCATATAGATTATTTGTTATTAACAGGTATTCAATAGTTCATGCTATTTTATTGTTTTCATTTTTATCTGGGTTTATGAGAGGTGTTTTATATCAAACATTTACTTTTTATAAATCTATAGTGACAGGTTTTACATTGCTGTTTATTTTTTATATTCTTATTGCTATTAGTAAAAATAAAAAATTTATAGGAAAGGTAGTTTTAAATGATTGAATATCAAATTGAAAGTTGGTGGTGGTTTAAATTAAATGGATTATTAAGATGGTGTTTAGTTCATAGGGTTTTACCAAACGATAGTATAGTGTTAACTGAATATCCTAAATCTGGAGGTACTTGGATTGGACAAATGATTTCTGATGCTTTAAAGATACCTTTTCCTAGAAATAGATTGCCTTTATTTAGAAAAAAGCAGCTACTTCATGGGCATTATAAATTAACTTGGAATATAAAAAAACCAATCATTGTTTTTAGGGATGGTAGAGATATTGTAGTTTCTCAATATTTTCATTATCTTATATATAATGAAAAAAACAAATCTCTTGTTGATAAACATAGAAAATATTTTAAAGTGGAAGATTATGAGAATGTTGCAGAAAATCTTCCAAAGTTTATAGAATATGTCAATAATACTAAATATCACCATTTCACTTGGAGTGAATTTGTTAATAGTTGGATAAAGCAAGAAAATATAATACTTACAAGTTATGAAAAATTTAGAAAAAATCCTGTTGATGAATTAATAAAAGTTAGTAGTTTATTAGGTCAGAATTTATCTAAGGAGGAGGCTGAAATAATTGTAGATAGATATTCATTTAAAAAGTTATCTGGAAGAAAAGAGGGAGAAGAAAATAAAAACAGTTTTTTGAGAAAAGGGATAGTTGGGGATTGGAAAAATTATTTCAATGAAGAATCAAAAAAAGTTTTTAAACAATATGCTGGAAAAGAATTGATAAAGTTAGGTTATGAGAAGGATCTTAATTGGTAAGAGTTTTAATTGTAGAAGAAGGCCATAAAGATATTTATGGAAAAATTTTTGAAAAAAGGTTTAGAGAATTAGGATACGAAGTATATGGAATGTATTTACATACTTATTTTAAGGATTATCCATATGATAAAGTGTTAAAGGTTGATAATAATTATATTAAAAAAGCTTATTATAAATTTCAAAAAAAATATAGTATAGGACCAGTTATATATAAAATAAACAGAGATATTATAAATTTTGTAAATAAATATAAAATAGATTTAGTATTTATCTATAGAAACAATCATATTTGGCCTATAACTATTAAAAAATTAAAAAAGTTAGGTGTAAAAGTATTTGATTATAATAATGATGACCCTTTTTCTTTGAAACAACCAAAATATAAATGGAGAAACTATTTCAAATCTTTAAATTTGTATGATTATATTTTTGTTTATAGAAAAAAAAATATTGATGATTTAGAGAAATTAGGATATAAAAATGTAAATTTATTAAGAGCTTATTATATTAAAGAAAAAAATTTTTATATTCCAAATATAAAAGATTATAGATATAAATGCGATGTAATATTTGTTGGTCATTGGGAGAATGATGGAAGAGATGAATATTTGAAGTTATTAATGGATAAGGGTATAGATTTAAAAATATATGGCACTTTATGGGAAAACTCAAAGTATTATAAATATTTTTTATCAAAAATGAAAATGAATAAAATTACTTATTTATCAAAAGACTATAATTTAGCTATTAATAGTGCAAAAATAGCTCTTGTTTTTTTATCAAAACTAAATAATGACACATATACTAGAAGGTGCTTTGAAATACCTGCTACTAAAACTATGATGTTAAGTGAATATACAGATGATTTAGCAAAAAATCTTTTTGAAGAAGGAAAAGAAGCAGAATATTTTAGGAATAAAGAAGAATTATTGCAAAAAGTACAATATTATTTAAATAATATAGATAAAATAAAAATAATAGGAGAAAATGGATATAAAAGACTAATGAAAGATGGTCATGAGGCTATTGATAGATGTAAGGAAATAATGAGGGTATATAATGCAATATAAAATATTACATATCATTCCTTACATTACTTCTAAATATGGAGGCCCTCCTTATGTAGTTAAAAGTTTAAATAAGTTTTTTAATAAAAATAATTTTAATAGTCAGATTTTAACGTTATGTAATAAAAATAAAAATGATAATAATATTAAGTGTTTTAAATTAACTACAAAATATTTTTGGTTTTCTTTTGATTTTATGTTTAATTCGATTAAATATATAAAAAATTGTGATATTATTTTTATTCATGGGATATACAGTTTTACAAGTTTATGGGGAAGTATAATTGGGAAGATTTTTAATAAAAAAATACTTTTATTGCCTCATGGAATGTTAGATAAAGATAGCATAAATAGCTCTAATATTTTTAAAAATATTATTAGAAAAATCTTTTTATATACTATAGGTTTAATAATTATAAAATTTGCTAATAAAATAATTTTTAATTCTCAAAAGGAGAAAGAAAATTCAATTTTTAGTAAAAATAGTATTGTTATACCAAATGGTGTAGATGTAGAATATATTGGCAGTATCAAATGTAATAAAAAATATTTTGCTTACAATAAAATATCATTATTTTTCCTTGGTAGAATACATCCTATTAAAGGAATAGAATTATTGGTCGATGCAATAAATATATTAGATGACAATATGAAAAATAAAATAGAGGTTGTTATCGCTGGAAATGGGGATATGCAATATATTAAATATTTACAAAAAAAAAGTGATAAATGTATAAAATTCATAGGTCATATTGAAGGTGATGAAAAATATTGCTATTTAAAGCAATGTGATATATATTTACAGCCTTCACAAACTGAAGGTTTAAGCATATCTATGCTTGAAGCTATGGCATGTAAAGTTAATATGATTACGACAAATAAGGTTGGTTTATATGAAGAGTTAGTGAAAAATAATGCTGCTAAAATAATAAACTATGATGTAAAAGAATTAAAAGAAGCTATTTTTGATATAATTACCAATAGATTAGATTTTAAAGAGAAAGGATTTGAATTGATAAAAGAAAAGTATAATTGGAATATGATTGTAAAAGAGTATAAAAAATTAATATGATAGATTAAAGGTAATATAATGTTTACAAATGGCAATGAATGGCTAAGAGTAGATTTGCATTTACATACGGTTAGTGATAGTGAGTTTAAATATAATAGAAATAGTTTTGAAGAGGATTATATAAATGCATTAGATAAGGCAGATATTAAAATAGCTACTATTACAAATCATAAATTTAATAAGAAAGAATTTTTACAATTAAATAGTTTAGCAAAAGAAAAAAATATTTGGTTACTTCCAGGGGTAGAACTTGAAGTAAGAGATGGTAGAAGCGGTCTTCATGCTCTTTTTATATTTTATGAAAATGAAGTTGATTATTTAGAGTACTTTATAAGTAACTGTTATGGATTTGGAAGAAAAAGCAAAAGTTTAGATGAAGTAATTTCATTTTTAGATCAAGAGAAAAAAGAGTATATTTTGATTTTAGCTCATGTAGAAAATAGTAAAGGGTTGTTTAAAGAATTAAAACCAGCTAATTATCAATATTGGATTGAGCAAGATTTTTTTAGAAATAAAATTTTAGCACTTCAAGATGCAAGTAAAGGTAATATAAAAAAATTTGAAAATGAAATAAAAAAATAAAAAAAGATAAATATAAAAATAGGTTACCAGCTTATGTTTCATTTTGTGACGCAAAAAGTATAGAGGATATAGTAAATAAAGATAGGAAAACTTTTGTAAAATTGGGTGAATTTAATTTTGAAGCGTTAAAATTTGCTTTTTTAAATCATTTTATTAGAATTTCTTTAAGTAAAAGGGATATATCCTATTCAAGAATATTGTCTATGAAAGTAGATGGAGAGTTTATAAA
>NZ_JAQNCS010000029.1:0-9651 GCF_049472655.1 Deferribacter abyssi | reverse complement strand
TTTATTGTCATAATATCAGTTTTGTAGATATAGTTGCTTCCTGGCGTTGTACTTAATGATATCTGATATTCCCCTTCGGCAACCTTACCTTTGATTAATGCAGTTACTTTGTTGTTGTCAACCGACCAGAGTGCAGATGAGTCTCCGTTAAGTAATTTTTTGGTGTTAAATTCTGTAGAAGCAGAAATTCTATTTATTTCATCTTTTAATTGGTCAATTTCTTTTTGAAGTTCTGCCCTATCATTGGCGGTATAAGTTCCATTGGAAGCTTGTACTGCAAGTTCTCTCATTCTTTGAACGATACTCTGGATTTCCTGCAAACCACCTTCAGCAGTTTGTAGCATGGAGATACCATCCTGAGCGTTCATACTTGCACGCTTGAGACCGCTAATTTGTCCACGCAATTTTTCACTAATTGCAAGACCAGATGCATCATCAGATGCATGGTTAATTCTGAGACCACTTGATAATCTTTCAAGTGATTTTGCCATTTGATTATTTGTTATACCAAGATATCTTTGAGCATTAAGTGAAGAAATATTGTTGTAAATTCTTAGTGCCATAACACTACCTCCTTGTTTTGTTTTTTATGGCTTCCCTGCCAAACCATTGTTCGACGTTCAAAGTTCAATATTGAGCAATGTAAATTTTACATTTCTTTTTCTATCTCTTTACTTTCTGTTTCCTTAGTTTTCTTTACTATCACCTCCTTCTTAACTTATTAAGTACTGAAACAAAAAAAGGCCGATGCAATCTACCAAATGATAGATCACACCGGCCTGATTGTTTCAGCACCGATTAATAATTGTTTCTTATAATATCGAATTATATCAAGAAAACTTTAGAAAAATCTTATTTTATAGATAGCTTTTCTAATTCATCTTTTAAATTTATGAAAAGTGATAATATTTTCTTTATTAACTCAATCATTACTGCGTACATATTTTTAAGTTGTAAAGCCACTTTGAAATTAGAAATGCTTTGATTTTTTTCAGCAGCTCTAATTCCAAAAATATCTATCAAAGTTTTTATATAATAAGGTTGAACGTAATGCATCAAAATAAGAAAGAATTTTTTTTCTGAAAAAATTCGTAAGTAATTTTCTATTGTTTGGAATATTTCTTTTTCTTTTTGAGAGTCTAATTCTTTTTTTTCAAAAAAAGGTTTGATTATATCATTTTCAAATATTGTGCAGTATTCCAATGCCTTTTTGAATTCTGCAATGACAAATTCGCAATATTCTATAGCTTCTTTAGTTTTTGATTTAATCTTTTCCAAATTTTTTTCTTTTTCACCTTTTGTTGGGTATTTTAGATTATTTTTAATTATCTCTAATGTGTTGATATCTTCAGTTATATAGTTATTAATAGCTTCAGCAAAAGTCATTATTTTTGTACCAGCGATTTTTGCACCACCTTCTGTAGCATTAATTACTAAACCATTAAAATGTGCAACATCTTTTTCATAAAATTTTAGGAAACGATACCAAATGTCTGTAGTTTTAACTTTTGGTTTGTAATTACCTTCAACATCTAAAATCCTTTCTGGTTTATAATATTGTTTTTCTTTTTCTCCATAAGTAGAGCCTTTAGCATGAGTGGTGTCATCTTCACCAAAAGCTAAATCTTGTCCGATGAGAATGATTGGATTACAACCTAAAAATTCTAAAACTTTAAAAGCCATATTTGCAGCAGATGGACCAATGTCTAAAATTCCTTTATTTATTTCAAGCCAATGAAATGTAGCAAAATTTCTATATACAATTATTCTTTCACCTGGAAAGTTTGCATAAGTTTCAGGTCTTATTACGGGGCAAGCTGCTAAATAAACATCTTTTACATCTTCTTCTGTTAACCCTTCAAAAAGTTTTGCTGTAGCTAAAACACGTTCTAATGAGGTAACTAAGTGTGGCTTTAGTCCATGCTTTTTCATTACCCTGACAGAGGCATCAACAGCACAAATTACAGCTTTATTTTCCAGCCCTTTTAGTTGATGAATATTTTTATTTAGTGAAGGTCCAGTTGCAACGACAATGCCTGGTTTATTTTTGAAATTTTCTTTTAAATCTTTTATTCCTGGATAATTGATAATTTCTTTGATGTTTAGAAAAGTGTTTTCAATACCAATTAAAGAATCCCATGGGTCATTTCCATAGTGAAGCAGTATTTCTTTTACTACTTCTCTTAATGTTTGCATAAAATTAGTAAAATATTTTTTATGGAGTGTAAATACAAGATCATTTTCAATGATATTTATGGCTTTTACATAGAGCTTAAGATTGCCTTGATCAATTATTTTTCTTAAAGTTAAAAATAGGTTTTCAATATTTGAACCTAAGATAAAATGTATTCTTTTATCTTTTATAATATCTTCAAAATCAACAAGTTCAATTGCTTTTCTAAAAAGTTCTAAGTCTGGTTCTACGACAATCATTGTAGTATCTGGGGTTGCAAAATTTTGAAGAAAAGTTAATAATTCATACCCTAATCCAAATCCAAAAAAAAGTGTTAATTGTGGGACTTTGATATTTTTGTTCTTAATTAATGTTGTTACCTGTAGTAACGGATTATCACTATTATATAGTAACATTCCAGTAGGTATGTGTAAAAGATTTGGCAAGTTTTGTGTCTGTTTTGATAAAACTTTTTTATAATTATTATTTAGTTCAACAGCCTTTAACATGTTATAGATAGATGGTCTGTATTTTTCAAATAGTGATAAATTTTTTTTAAGCATATTCATATTAAAGTTCTCCTAAGTCAGTTATTACTTAGTTTTATATTATCAAAAACAATGCCAGGATATAAAGGAAAAGTTTTTTATTAAAATTTAATCAACCAAATCTTCAAATCTCAACGGTTTTCCTCTTTTTATATCTTTTGCAGCTTTTTTTCCTAAAACATTTTTTAAATATTTTGGATGCAGACCATAACCAGGTCTAATTGAACGAATATGTTCTTCGGAAAATTTTTCACCTTTTTTGATATCTTTAACAACAAATAATGATCTGCAAAATTCTCTGCTTTTTTTTATTTTATCTGTCAGTTCATAAGAAATTTTTCCAAGTGCTTTTTCAACATCCCTAATAGTATTAACCATACTTTTAAATTCATCAGGAGTTAGAGAAAATACTTTGTCAGGAGAGTCAATGTCTCTGGATAAAATAAAATGTTTTTCTATAACTTTTGCTCCAAGAGCTACAGCTGCAACTGGGATAGAAATTCCAAGAGTATGATCTGACAGTCCTACTATGCAATTAAAGGTTTTTGCTATATTTGGAATTGTTTTTAGGTTTACATCTTCCAAAGGTGCAGGATACGCAGAAGTGCATTTTAGAAGTATTATCTGATTATTTCCAACTCTTTTACAAGCTTCAACTGCTTCCTGAATGTCACAAAGAGTTGCTATACCGGTTGATATTATCATCGGTTTTCCTTTTGAAGCTGCATATTCTATAAGTGGTATATCTGTTATCTCAAAAGAAGCTATTTTATACGCTGGCACATTTAATTTTTCTAAAAAATCTACAGCTGTTTTGTCAAAAGGAGTAGAAAAAAAGATAAGTCCCAATTTTTCAGAAAGCTCTTTTAGCTCATAATGCCATTCCCACGGAGTATAAGATTCCTTGTAAAGCTCATAGAAAGTTTTTCCATCCCAGAGAGTCCCCTGTTTTATTTGAAAGTACTCATTATTACAATCAATGGTAATCGTATCTGGCGTATAAGTTTGAAGTTTTACTGCATCAGCTCCAGCTTCTTTCATTGCATAGATAGTATCTTTTGCAAGCTCTATGTCATGTTTATGGTTTGCTGATAGTTCGGCTACTATTAATGTTTTTTCTTTTAAAATGAAACTATCAATTTTCATTTGTTATCCTTTTATACATTATTAATTTTTCCCATTATTATTACATCTTTCCATTTATTATCTTTGAAAACAAATTCTTTCAATCTACCTTCTTCTTCAAAACCAAATTTTTGATAAAGCCTTATTGCAGGTGCATTATCTTCCAAGACTTCTAATTTTAATGTATGAAATTTTAAAATACTAAATGTTACTTTTAAAAGAATTGACAATAAAGTTTCTCCAGAGCCAGGTCGTTTTTGTTCAGGATTTGCATAAATTCCTAAATAAGCATTTCTATGGTTCCATTTAATATTTACAAGATTTAATACTCCAAGATAATCATCATCATTTTTTTTTACAAGCCAGTATAATTTATTTTTTGTTTCTTTTAAAGAAGTTATAAAATTATTATGTTCTTGAATTGAAATTTCATGTTCGTTATACATCCAATTTCTTATATCTTTATGGTTACGCCATTTTCTCACTAATTCTTTTTCAAAATCTGATAAATTTATAAAATTAATCAGCTTATAGCCATCAATAATAATATTGTCATGTATTGTGTTTTTCATTAGCCACCTTATATAATAACTTATTTATAAAATTTACAATTCTCAATGATCCTTTTCCATCAATATAATGACATGTTAAGGTATTACACCCATTTAATTTAGAGGTGTTTAATATTTTATTAATTGATAAATGTATTTTATCAATTAAATCATTGTCTTGCCAATCAAATGTATGATTAATAAAACCAGCTTTTTTAAAACCTGCGACGTTTTTTATTTGATTTTCACCAACAATAACTGCTATTGTTGGAACACAAACTCTTGCAAGTTCATATAAAGTTTGCCCCCCTGCTGATATTGCAATGTCAGCTTTAAGCATCAATCCAAGCATCATTTTTGCATCAGGATTGTAAAATAACTCGTCTTTTTCGTCGGATTCTTTTTTTATCTCATCTATATTTTTAAACCCTTGACCAATAACAACTAATTTTTGTAAAGAAGGATAATTTTCTTTTAGCATTTTTAAAACTTTGGGTGTTAAATTCCTAATGTCATTTCCACCAAAAGTTATTAATACTGTTTCTACATTGTTTTTAAGTTTCTTTTCTGGGATATCCCAAAAAGCTTTTCTTAAGGGAGTATATTTTGTCCCAAGCAGATATGTAATTCCTTCTTTTTTCGGATAATCCAATTCTTCAGCGTGAATGTTTCCGTTAACAACAAAACCTTTTGGATAGTCTATTCGTTTATTATCATCTATGTAAACAGGTGTTTTTACAATCTTACTTACTTCTTCATAAAAACTTTTATCTGCTAAATAACTATCAATAATTACAATATCTGCATTTTGTATTTCGTCTAAAATTTGGTCTTGGTTTTCTAACCAATTGATGAGCTTATAATCTGCATCCTTCACTAAATCTATTATACTGTTATCCCCATTTATTATAAACTTAGGTTGTACACCTTTTTCTTCAAAAGCTTGGTATAAAGATAGACATCTTGTAATGTGTCCAAAACCTGTGTTTTTACCGCCTTCGGTTAAAATGATGACTTTCATTTTATAAATTTTTCCAATATCTTCTTGACGTTGTTTAAATCTTGCAAATCAAGGATTTTAACTGCTTCTTTCAATTCCTCGTTGATATTTGTAAAAATTTTCTTTTGGATAATCTTTTTGTTTATAAACTTCAGCCACGGTTTTTCGCCGAAAAGTTTCACTATGTCTTTGCCGTCAAAAAAAATGTTTTTGGGATATAAATAATCAAATATAGCGCAAAGTAGGGCGTAATCTTCTTCTGTATCAAGTGTTATTCTGATTTCAGGGTGATGCAGCTCTTTTGGTGCTTTTACATTTGCAAGTTTAAACTTTTCTTTATGGGTTGTGTGGATATATGGGCATACATGCTCTCTTTCGAAATCATCTGTGGCATTTTTATAAGCGATTTCTAAAGCGGTAAATGAGATTACTTCCACATCGAGGCCGTGTGGAAAAGTTCTTGTAAGTGTGTTAGAAGTGTAATCCGCATTTAAGTTTATATGCGTTTTAATGACCTCATCAATTACCTGCCAATCTATGCAAGGACAATCACTTGTAATTCTTACAATAATATCAAGCTTATTTTCTTTTGCTGCTAAAAAATATCTTTCCAATACGTCATTTTTGCTTCCTTTAAACCACCTGACATTTTCTTTTTCTGCGATTTTAATGATTTTGTAATCTTCTTTTTCTGTTGTAGTTGCAATGATGATTTCATCTATCAATTTTGATTTTTTAGTTCGTCTGATAACCTGCTGTAAAATGGTAATGTTGCTATCATACGGTAAATGTTTTAGCACTTTTGCCGGCAGCCTCGTTGAGGATGTCCTTGCCTGAATAATAGCCCCTATTTTCATAGCTTTTGAAAAACCTCTAAAATTTTTTCTATTACATAGGAAAGTTCATTATCAGTTAGTGAAGGAAAAATAGGTAATGAAATAACCTTTTCATAAAACTTTTCTGCATTAGGGCATATCCCTTTTTTAAAACCGAGATTTTGATAAAAAAGTTGCCAGTAAACAGGAATGTAATGAACCTGCACACCAATACCATTTTTTCTTAACTTTTTAAATAGCTCTTTTTTCTTTTTATGAAATGGAGATTTAAGTTTTATGGGATACAGATGATATGAGTAAAAAGCATAATCTTTTTCCTCAGGTGTCTCAAAATAAGGATTATTTTCAAACTTTTCATTGTATTTATCTGCAATTTTTCTTCTTTGCTCAATAAAGTAATCGAGTTTCTTCAGCTGACTGATGCCCAAAGCTGCCTGAATATCTGTCATCCTATAATTGTGACCTAAGAAGTGCATTTCGTAATACCACTGGGGTGTAGGTAATGATATAAATTTTTCAGGATCCTTTGTTATTCCATGATTGCGGAACATTTTTAGTTTTTCATAATACTCTTCGTTGTTGGTTAGAACTGCGCCACCTTCACCAGTTGTAATGTGTTTTACCGGATGAAAACTAAAAACTGTCATATTGGAAAACTTACATGAACCAACCTTAAACATTGATCCTTGAACTTTATATCGTGCTCCCAGTGCGTGACAGGCATCTTCAACAATTTTTAATCCGTATTTATCTGCAATGGTTTTTATTTTTTTCATATCACAGGGATGTCCTGCATAATGAACAGGCACAATTAGTTTGGTTTTTTCTGTAATTTTTTCTTCTATCAAATTTACATCTATATTTCCTGTATCATGTTCTATATCGACAAAAACAGGCTTTGCCCCAAGATATAACCCTGCATTTGCAGTGGCAACAAATGTGTTAGGGGAAGTGATAAATTCATCACCTTTGCTTAAACCGGCAGCAAAATATGCTGCGTGTAATGCAGAAGTTCCTGAATTAAATATTAGGGCAAATTTTGTTCCACAATATTCTGCTAAATTTTCTTCAAATTGTTTTATCTTTGGACCTTGTGTGATAAAATCGGATTTTAATACTTTTATAACTTCTTCTATATCAGTATCATCTATAAACTGTTTGCCGTAGGGTATCATATCAATCCCTGCTCATATTGTTTTACATATGCCTGTAATTCTTTTTCAGTAAGCCACCAGTTATTTTTATCACTGGAATAAACAAATCCTTCGGGTAATGGTTTTCCACCATTGCCAAACTCTTTGGGAGCTTCCCAGTTCATAAATTCAGGTATAATTCTGAAATGATCTTTATATTCTCTAGTATGTCTTGCATCATCTTCCGGTATCATTACCTCGTGTAGTTTTTCTCCAGGTCTTATTCCAATTTCTTCTATTTCACATTTTGGACAAATGGCTTTGGCCATATCAATAATTTTCATGCTAGGGATTTTAGGTACAAAAATTTCACCTCCTGTCATAAAGTTGAGAGCTTTTAAAACAAGTTCGACTGCTTGAGGAAGTGTAATCCAAAATCTTGTCATTCTTTTGTCTGTAATGGTTATTTTTCCTGTTTTTTTTTGCTCTAAAAACAGTGGTAAAACAGAACCTCTGCTTCCCAGTACATTACCATATCTTACGACTGAAAATTTTGTAGTCCTCCCACCTGCATAAGCGTTGCCTGCCACAAATAATTTATCTGAACAGAGTTTAGTGGCACCATAAAGATTTATGGGGTTTGCAGCTTTGTCAGTGGATAAAGCTACAACTTTTTTTACTTTGTTATCAATACACGCCTCTATTACATTTTGACCACCAATTATATTCGTTTTTATAAATTCAAAGGGATTGTATTCGGCAGCAGGTACCTGTTTTAATGCAGCAGCATGTACAACATAATCTACATTCCAAAAAGCTCTATATAATCTTTCTTTATCTCTTACATCCCCGATAAAAAATCTTAGTCTATTATCATTGTTGAATTCTCTTGCCATTTGATACTGTTTGTATTCATCTCTACTAAGTATGATAATCTTATTTGGATTAAATTTTGAAAGAATATATTTTGTAAAAGTTTTACCAAAAGAACCAGTACCACCAGTGATAAGTACATTTTTCCCATCAAACATGTTTGCGACCTCCATGTCGCTGATTAAACAAAAAAAATGCCAATTTTTTTAAGAAAGGGAGGGAAAAAATTTCCTCCCTTTCTTTATAATTTTATGCTCTCAGTTTTTTTCACTATAGTTACTTTACCAGCTTCGAATTTTATTTCAAGAGCTCCATAAAAATTATTTTCAAACATTTCTTTTAACATTTTATAAAGCTCGTTTAGTTGCATTTTTCTTTTTGTATCAACTTCTTTTAAATTATATGCTGCCATAGTTTACCTCCTATCCTTGGAGAAGCTGAAGAGCTAACTGAGGTATTTGATTGGCTTGTGCAAGCATAGCTGTGCCTGCTTGAGATAAAATCTGATATCTTGTAAATGTAGCCATCTCTTCTGCCACGTCAAGGTCCCTAATTCTGGATTCACTTGCTGTCATATTTTCTCTAGCAACTTCAAGGTTTGAGATTGTATGCTCTAATCTGTTAATCTGAGCACCAATTGTAGCTCTTATTGTTACTACCTGATTAATAGCATTATCAATATCTGGAATTGCTCGCTTGGCAAGTTCTTGAGAAACAACCCAAATTTTATCAACACCTAACCCTGTTGTATTAAGCTGAGGGATTGATACAGATAAATCTTGTCCTTTATTTGCTCCAATTTGTAAATTAGTAGAATTGTCAATTACATGTAAATAATATGTTTCATTTGGAAGGTTTGGATTTGATGTAAACTCAATTTCGTTAGAAGAAGTTAATGATGCTTTTACACTTGTACGTGAGTCAATAACTAATTCTATCCCGTTGATTATTCCGTCTACTCTATCGTTACCGGTTTCATCTGCACCAATTAATTCGCCTGATGTTGCGTTATATATTGAGACTTTTACACTACTACTTTCAGCTTTTTGCACTTCTGCTAGTGAAAAGGCATTTATAAGCCTTTGATCCCCACTAAAAGCAATTTCCCCTTGTTCACCAACCATAGCTGTTTGTATTACAAAAGTACCTTTAACAGTTCTAAATCTACTATTTGGATCTGGGTTTGTTATATAATCTACAAGATGTTCATTTACTATTGGATCATTTGAACCCATTCCTAATTTATTTACTATTGCATTAGTTAATTTTTGTTCTAAATCTGCTAAAGTGTCATCGGCTTCTAAATATATAGTAGTTGATTTTCCGTTACCCCAAATGGTTAGCTCCTGTTTATTTTCAAAGAGATTATTTCCATCAGCATCTATAAATCGTGTGATATTGCTTAGTTTACT
>NZ_JAQNCS010000028.1:0-12718 GCF_049472655.1 Deferribacter abyssi | reverse complement strand
TGTATAGTCGGTATAGCAGAATGAGTAATGCTACTTTTTATTTGGTCATCTAATAACTTATAATGTATTGATATAAAATTGTAATACTCTCTTATCCAATTCATTGCAACTTGATATCGAGGAGCTATAATCAAACATCTTGCATCGGGTTTAATTTTTAAAAGTGTTATCAATACCCCTAATGCTTGATATGTTTTACCAGTACCAACTTCATCTGCTAATAATGCTATATTTTTTGTCTCAAGCAGATTCCAAAGGTAAGCAACTCCCTCATACTGTTTAGCAAACATCGACTTATCATTTTCATCATACGTATAATTTTTATCTGCAGCATTAAAAGCTATATATTCAGATACAATCTCAGGTGACAACAACTTTTTTGTCTCAAGCTCTGACATAATCAATCCACTTTTGATTAATTTTATTTATCTTTTCAAATTTATCATTTATGCTTTCATTTAATTTAACATAATCAAGTTCTCTTAAATCCAACTTTTTATCTTTAATAATATTATTAATTTTTCGAACTATTTTATTTGTTTCATTTTGCAAAAACCAACACATTACAAGCTTATTATCTATATTATTTTCAATCCAATTTTCTGCTAAAGTTACTAATTGCTCAACGCTATTTGCCCCAGAATATGCTATTTCCGATAACTTCTTTTCTAATTCTTCTTTCCGGTCTATTGTTTCAATTTCTTCTATTTTAATAATCATTGATTCCGTCAAATAAAATAATGAATAATAATTAATATAATCATTATCGGTTTTTAATTGATAATGATCACCAGATTCTTCATTGTGTTCCCCATAGAGATAGCGTTCACCTTGCCTTTTATTTGAATCTTTATCAAAAGAAAAGTTATTTAAAAGTTCATTTAAACTACTATATCCGTAAACAGGTCTATAATCAGTGTTTATTTCTTGAATATATCCGGTAAATACTTTCTTTTCATTTTCAAACACTTCGTAAATTTTTTTAATACCCAACTTTTTTATATTTATAAAAGGTACAATTTTGTCACGTTCGCCATTGATTTCTATCTCTGAATCAGGCAAATTTATCTTTAATGTTTTATTAGTATTGATTTTTATTTCGTATTGTCTTTTTAACCAATCAGCAATAACAGTACACTCAAACTTTATTTTATTCGGCTTTGGTAATTGCTCTTCTTTCAACTCATTTTCAGTCATAAAATGGTTATCTTCAATTTTCAGTTCTTTTAACCCATCTTTAAATCTTGCAAAATTTCCTTCAATAATAACTCCAGCCTCAAAGTTATCCCCACAAACCGCTGCTTTGGTGAAGTTCCATGAACCAATACACAACTTCGTTTCACTTAACCACAACTTCCCATGTACAAAGGTTTCAATATCATTTCTTTCGTCCTTCATAAAATGAAAATATTTACTTAACTCGTTATACTCCTCTTTTGATAAAATAATCTTAGCATTTTTAAAGCCTGGTATTAGAGTTATTTTTCCCGAAATATTGATTTCTTTTTTTAAATTAATCATATCTGCATCTATATAAGGAGACCACACATACAACTCTTTTTCTTCAACAAAATCCTTGAATAAAATATTATTCCCATCAAAATTATCAGAATTTTTAAAAATGTATCTAAATATCCAATTAGAATTGTCTTTTCTCAGGCTATTGTACCACCCTTTTGGTAAAAGCATTTGAGTATCAGGAAAAAATTCTGTAAAAAAATTATGTATTCTCTCTCCATTTTTCTTATCTATTTCATCCACGAAAACTGTCTCTTTATTTCTTCCCCAGGCTTGATGAGTCAGATTGGCAGAACCTGTTATTAAATATGCAGTTGTTTTTTTCTTTTCCTTATTGGTACCAAATAAAAAACACACTTTTGGATGAAAAAGACCTTCCATTTTTTCTAAATTTCTTAACCCAAAATAAACAGGAATATAATCACATGTTGTTTTTTTACTTTCAGTTACATTCAAACCAACCGGATCATAAAATACTTTTACATTTACTGTTTTTAATTGCTCATTGATTGCTTCATAATCTTCTAATCGTCTTAACTCACTTGGCTCTATATTAAAAAGACTGGCTAAAACATATTTTTCAAAAAAAGCTGGACTAAAAGAAAAAGTAGTAAACCATGCATGTGAAATTTCAATTTTTTCTATTATTTCAGATAACTTTTTTAATAGTTTCATTTACTTCCCATAGAATCCATTATACTTTTCAAACTTGAAATATAGTAGTCATTCTTCCATCTATCAAACCTTTTTTCTTTTTCTGATTTCTTCAACCAATCTTCTAACTTAGTTCTTGTACCAACAAGCTTTACTCTATTTATTTTGTTGTTTTCATCTACAAACACCCAGGCAGGCGATCCTCTTTCTTCCTGAACTTTGTTATGATATTCAATTAATTTTTTAATTTTGTCATTACTTCTAACAATCTCTTTTAATTTAAAAAATCTTTTTTTAGCAGTTTCTGATTTATCCAAAATACCTATATCTATTTCAATGTTGGGATTTGGTAGTTTTTCTTCTAATTTTTTATAATCTGATAGATCCTCATTATTAGTTTCAATTATTCCATCAAATGCATGTTGAATGGGAGCTAAAAAAGATTCCAAAGCAATAATATTTTTTATCTTTTCATCATTTGTTTTTGCTTCTGCTTCTTCAAATATATCTTTTACGTTTACATCCTTATCTTCATTATCTTTATACTCTTTTACAATATCATACAAAATTTTAGCAGTATCATCAGTTAGCCCAATCTTTTTCAATAAAAAATTTGATAGATTATCCGGAATAGTTGAAGCGTTTAAAAGTTTTACTTTTATAAGTTCACTACATATATCAGATATTTCTTTTCCCTGAATACAACTTGAAAATTCTTTTTCTTCAAGAAAAGTTACAATTTTTTCTATCAAACTATTATATTTTTCTTCTATTAATAAAGAAGCTTTTTCCCAATTTCCATTTACAATATTATCTTTTATAATATCATTATAATCTAATCCCATTTCTTTAAAAGGTGTCTTATATCTACCGCTAATACCAAGTTGAAGTTGTCTTGTAAGAATCTCATACTTCTCCGGTTTTCCTTCAAAACATATGATGTATTTTTTTTTATCTTTTAATGCCTTATATTTAGCTACTCCAGGAACTGGATTTACGTTTTTTTCGGAAGAACAATAAATAAATAAATTTTCCAAAAATATAATCAAATCATCTCGAAATTTGGTTTCATCATAATGTTGACACAAGTATTTTTCTTTTATTTTATCATTTCTTAGTAATATTCTAATTGTTGTCAGATTAAACAAGTTTATTAAGTAATATCTCATATTATTTGCCACAGTTGTTATCTTGTTCCCAAATATTTCCTGCGCAAACAAACGCCAAATAACCATAACGCCCAAAGGATCAAAAGAAAAATCTATTTTTATTGAATCATCCTTTTCAGTCCAAAAATCATTAAAATCTACTTCCACTTTTCCTCCTTTCCTCCTTAAAAATACCTGCAAAAATGATTATAATCACAATGCTCACAATGTTTATCAGGTAAAGCATAAATGTATCCAGAATTTTTCATATGATTTAAAATATATTCTATAAGCTTCTTATAATCTTCGATATGTTCATCAGATAACTTTTCAACTACCTCATGCTTCTTAGATGCTCCAATATGATGTATTTCAGCTAAAACTTCGGCATTGAATTTTTCTTTTGCCATTAGAATATAGCAATGCATTTGAACAGAATTTATACAACTTCTTACCTCACACAACACTTTATCATCATAATTATTTAAAATATCTGAGCTATTTTCTATTAAAATAGCTACCTTATTTTTGTATGGCATAAGTTTGCCTGTACCAGTTTTATAATCTATTACTCTTATCTTACCATTTTCAATTTCATCTATTCTATCAGCAAATCCATGTAGTTTTAATGAATCAAAATTAAGTTCTTTTTCTAATGCTAATAGCTTAAAATCACTTTGATTATAGAGAATATTTTCAAAGTAGGTTTCTATTCTATATTTTAATATGAGTCTTAACGCTTTTATTCTAAAATTATCTAATTTTTTTAAAAATCTTTTAATGCTTCCATCTTTATCAACATATTTATAGTCAGGTAAATTATCTATTTCTTGCTTTATAGATTTACAAATATATTCTAAATCTTCTTTTGTTACTCTTTTATCCAAATAATTTTTAAAATTTTCCTCAAAAAATTTATGAACTATTGTCCCAAGTTTATCTGCTTCAAAATCTTCATCTAACTTTATTCTACCTTTAACTCCCTTTATATATTTTAAATAATAGGCATAAGGACACTGCATATAATAATTTATTCTTGATGGTGAAATATTACCTTCTCTAAATAATTTTTTAAAATGCTCTTTAATTTCTCCATCTTTTGCAATTTTATTGTCAATATTTTCAAACTTGGATAATGCTAACTCATGGGTATATACTTGAAACTCTTTTTTAGCTTTTAATTCATTCAATAAAATTAACTGTTCTACGAATCTACTTTTTATATACTTATCTACACCCGTAGCACCTGATTTATACATCACATAAGCATTTTTAGCTGAATAAACCAACCTGAAAAAATTATATCTCATCAACATCTCTTTTTCTTTAAATGAAGTAAGCCCCAGCTCAACTTTTATTTCCTCAGGTAATAAAGGATCTATCTTATCTCCAGCAGGAAGAACCCCCTCATTTACATCTGCTATAATTATATTTTCAAAGGATAATAAACGAGCTTCAAGCATCCCCATTATCTGAATACCTTCAAGAGGGTGCCCTTCAAAAGGTATTGTCATATCATTAACTATTTCTTTGATTAAATGATAAGAAAAAAGCACATCAACTTTTCTTTCGGAATTCAATAAATTTAGATTTTCAACTACTTCATTATAAAAATACTGCAATATTTGTGTTGTAAACTTGTATTTGTCTTTTTGTAAGATTTTATTATCAAACTGATTAAATAAATTTAAAAAAGACTTTCGTAATGAGTAAATGTCTTTAATTTCTAAAAATTTCACTAATAATAATCTGAAAAAATCTTCACTTTCTTCAAACTTGTAGGTTGAAGATTGTTTTTCAAATAGCTGATCTTTTAACATGTTTGCACTACTTACAATCTCATTTTTAAATAAATTAAGTATATTTGAATTTAATAACCTAAGCAGCAGTTTTGAATCCACAATATAACTGCTTGTAGTTTTATATCTTCTATCCATATCAATGAGCACATGGAATAAAGAATCTAAAAACATCCCCACATCTGTATTTCCAAAAGGATATCCCATTGATATATTTATATGCAAATCATCATTTTTATCAAAATAAGCCAACAATGGAAAAAGTGTCCTTGCATCAGGCAAAACTACTGCTAATTTTTCAGGTGATTTTTTATCATCAGAAGCCCTATATTTATCTCTAACTATCTTAAATATTTCAGCTGCCTCAGAATGAGTATCAGGAAACTGATAAAAATAAAATTCAGTCTCTGCTGTATTTTTATCATCTTTAATTTCTTCAATATCGCTCTTAACATATTTGTTTAATTTCATTATGAGATTATCTACTATTTTAAACGTATCAAAACCAAGTGTTTCATCTTCCCTTTCTTGCAAATCTGTTTGAACAAAAAAGTAAATATCGGCAGTTTCAGAAATATTTTTCATCATTTTTAACTCTGAATTTGATAGATAAATCAGCCCACTGAAAATAAATAAAGTATCTCTGAATTCATCATGAAACTTATCTGTAGAAGTTAAATCTGAGGCCCTTTTAAAAATATTACCATTATATGTAAAATTCTTATAATCTTTTTCGTACTTTCTATATAAACTTTTTAAATTCTCTAATATCTCTTTTGCCTCATCCAATGCCTCCACATAGTAAAAATCTTTTAGTTTATCTCCTAATAGCTGTTTATCAATTTCATCAAACAACTTTGATAACCTCTTAGCCCACGGAAAAACTTTTACATCATTACCACCCAGCTTTTCATAAAGTTCAGGAATTTTCTGTATCAACTCTAAAAAATATATTTCTCTTTCCAGTTTACTATGTACGGTCGGTATTTCATCAGAATAATTTATTACAATATCTTTAACAAAATCTTCTATTGTATAAAAATCAACCCTAAGAGCAGTATCCAAATCTATCGTTTTTTCAATAAATCTAATTGGACGCCTATTTGCTGAAATGAAAATTATTTTTCTATAATCTTTCTTTAGTTTATTCAGTTGTAACGCAATATAATTGATAAAATTAAAACCTATATCAATTTTATATACTTTAACTGACACTCACAATCTCTCCCGTTTCTGTATAATAAATAACACCTTTAGCATTATTAAAAAACTTCATATAATCTCTTAGCTGTGAATCATGCTTATGTTCTTTTTCTCCTGTTTTAAAATCAATTATGTAATAATAATCACCTTTCTTTACTAACCTGTCGAGTCTGAAAATTCTCCCTTGTCTATCAACAAGTTCTTTTTCATTCCAATAATTATCTATTTCATAATAATAATTCCTTAAATCAATTAATGTTCTTTTCATCAAATCTATTACAATCTCATTCTTATATTTAAGAATTTTAGATGCTTTGTCATAAGCATTTTTTATTATACTATCTAAATCATCATTTTCTTCTATCTTTCCAATATATGACATAGCCATGTGATATAACTCACCCAATAATTTTTCAGTAGGAGTAAGATTTAAAAAGTAATTTTCTGGATAAACTTTTAAAAATTCCCTAAAAGTAGAATTTATTTTTAATTTATAGTTATAATGAGCTTCTTTCGACTTATCTTGTTGACTTTCACTTTTCAAATCTCCAACTATGTAAGGATATTCAAGGTTATCACTCTCTTTTATTTTATTTAAAATCATATGTAATAAATTTGCCGCAGTAATTGTTTTACCGTATTTACCTTCTTTTGTAAGCTTGTAAGCGCCTAGTATAAATAAATTTTCTTTCGCTCTTGTGTTGGCGACATACATAAGATTAAGAGACTCTATAAATTTTGTCTTTACGTGCTCAAAATATTTTTCCTTAGCATCCGGTAAAATATCTTTTAAATCACCACTGATTTTAACAAACACATATTCGTCATTTTGTGTCAAAGACGAAATGTTTACACTATCATAAATTGTTATATTTTTAGTATCGTATAGACTCCAGTCATAAAAGGGAATAATTACTGTATAACTTTCAAGTCCTTTTGCTTTATGGATTGTCATTATCTTTAAGGCATCCAAATCCTCGCTAATAGTAATTGTTATATCTTTATTATTATAAAAATACTCTAATATATCTTCCAAACTCTTTTGGGACTCGGTCAATTTCAAAACTTCTTCTAATAATCTATCAAAATACAATCTATTGTTGTCTACATCAAAAATATCCAAACTCATTAATTTACAAAAAACTTCATATGGTGATAATAAGTTTACATCTTCCTCTATTTCACTAACAATAGCTGGTTCTACACCTACTATCTTCAAAGCAGATTTGTAACTATCATCATTTGAATAAATAACGGCTGACAATAACAAAAGAATTTTTTTAATTTCAAAATTATTTAATAGTACAAGAGAATCTTCTGTAATAAACGGAATCTCTGGAAAATCCTTTCTTACCCACTCTACCACTTTATCAATATTCTTCTTACTTCTTAATAAAATCATTATATCAGATGGTTTAATTTTTTTGTCGTAAAGTAGCTTGCTTAGAATATTTTTAAATTCATGATGATAAAAATCTTCTTCAATAGATTCACTGCTGTCATCATTCATTTCTCTTAAATTAATTTCTACATACCCCTCTGAATCAATATAGTTGTTTTGCGATGATTTTTTGTAAATATCTTCGATGGCTTGTTTTAACTTATCAGCCAAAAGATTCTTATATTGGTTATCTAATACATCGTTAAAATCATTGTTAAAGATATTGTTAACATCAAAAATCTTATTATTAACTTCAACTACATTTTTAGAAGAACGGTAATTCGTGTTGATATAATCTTGTGCTATTCTCAAGTTGTTTTTCCCAAGTACTTCATCAAATATTGTATAATCTCCGCCTCTCCACGCATATATTGCCTGCTTTTTATCACCAACTATAAATAATGAACCACCTTCTGCAACGGCATTTTCAATTAGGTGGTATATAGCATCAAACTGTTCCTTCGATGTATCCTGAAACTCGTCAATCAAATAATGTGATATCCTTTCCCCTAACCTACAAAAAGCATAACTGACACCTGAATCCTTTAGTAAAATATCACTTACATCTTTAGCTATCCTACTCCCATCAACAATATTTAAAAATGACTTAATCTCTGTTTCTTTCTGCCTAAACTTTCTTAACTGAACAGCTACAGAGTTAGTTTCATACACATGTTTTAGTAAAAGATATTTTTCGACAGCTACAACACATTCTTTTAATTTAGAAATAAACTCGCTTTCTTTTGAACTATCTAAAAATTTATTTTTACCAAACAATTCTAATAAAGAATTAGCTTCGACAATTTCTTTAAAGCCACTATACCTATCAACCACTTTGTCGAAATTTAAATTCTTAAATTTCTTTATTTTTCGTCCGTCAAATGTGGCTTTGTTATCTTCGACGAAACTTTCAATAAAAGATATATTGTTTTCTACACAATTCTCTATTTCTGTTTTTATTTCTCTTAAATTCTTTGCAGTTACTTGGAATCTGTCACATAAATCATCAAAAATTAATAAATTATCAGGGATATCTACATCTCTAAACTTCTCAATTCCCTGCCTAATGATATATTCTGCGTTCATACCCTTATATTCCAAATATAAAAGACTATTAAGAAAATTGAGTAAATCGTTAAAATTACTTGGATCTGTAATAAGATCATCTATTGCAAGTTGAAAAATTTCATCCCTATCAAAAGTAATTTCGTAATCGGGATAAATCTTTAAATCGATTGCAAATGCTTTTAAAATTCTATTCATAAATGAATCAATTGTAGTGATATTAAAATCACTATGATTTTTTATTATATCTACTAACAATGCTAAAGCATCTCTTTCTTCAACATTAAAATTAGTCTTATCAAATTTA
This sequence comes from Deferribacter abyssi, assembly GCF_049472655.1. Lineage (NCBI taxonomy): Bacteria > Pseudomonadati > Deferribacterota > Deferribacteres > Deferribacterales > Deferribacteraceae > Deferribacter > Deferribacter abyssi. The sequence goes on along the minus strand of NZ_JAQNCS010000028.1, from coordinate 3,583 downwards.
CTATCTTTATAAATACCTGCTAATTTTTTTAAAAACAGTATTACTCTTTCTTTCATCTCAGCTGCTGCTTTATTAGTAAATGTGATCGCAACAATAGAGCCAATTGAAACAGGATATAAAAATTCATCATCTATTCCTGGATTAGATACTTCGCAGGTTTTCCTGCTAACATTTGATTTTTTAGATTGTAAGTATAATGTTAGTAAATGAATAAATCTTTTAGCAAGCTGATAAGTCTTGCCCGATCCTGCCGAAGCTTCAATACATAAGCTATTAATAAATTGATTTGATTCTTTATCACTCATGTTTAACCCTCTTTACATCCCACTTAACAAAAGTTACCCACCCTCATTGCCCCACCAAAAATAATTATAGCATAATTTCATCTATTAGTTTAAAATAACATATGCTGTTTTAATAAATTTCATTTTAAATTCTAATTGCAACTTGCTTCACTACCTCTACTAATTTTCTATTAAAAAAACAAACAACTCTTTAATAGCTAAAATTAAGGATAACCAAAGCGATGTACCCTTTAAATAAGGAAATCATGCTTCATGAATACCTCTAATGTCAGTTTTATAATTATTATAATCCCAATAAGCGTCAGTTTATGTCGTCTGATATTTTTCTAAGTGAATTTATTAAATATTTTCTCAGGACTTCTTTATATTTCTTTGGTGAAATAACTTCTATGTACGGTGCCCAGCGAATTATTTGATAAATAAAATCAGAATCATTAAAAACAGTAAATCTTACTACAAGTCCATCTTCTAAATCAGATTCTATAATCTGTCCTGTTAAACATTTTTTCCTTCTAAAATAATCAGCAACAATTTTATCAACTTTTATAACAACATCATCTTTTTCATCTTCCGAAAACCAAATATTATTTGCTGAGTTTAAAAGCTTATCAATATCCATTTTTGGTACGAAAAAACTATCCAATAAATTAAGCTTCTCAATCTGATCAACTAAAAACTTCTTTAAAACATCATCATGCTCACCCACTAAATACCAAAACCCTTCTGATAACAGGATTTTATATGGCTTTACCGTATATTCTTTTTTATATCGTTTATAATAAAACCGAACCACTTTCTTTTCTCTAATTGATTGTTCTAATTTAGTTATGGTAGGGGCAATAGTCTCAAATGGTATAGTATCCACATACAAAAAGTTTATAGGTGACGACAGAGTGTTTAAATGAAAAATCTTCTTTTTTAAATTTATCAAATATTCAGTGGTAGATTCGTTTGTATATTTTGTAATAAAATCAAACAATGCATTTAGATAAGATAATTCAGTCTGAGATAATAATGTACCTTCAAATTTATAATGGTCTAATAAACTATAAGTTTTAGTTTTTTCATCATAAATAACACCAGGTAAAATTTGTAGTTCTAATAAATATCGTTGAGCCGTTCTTATACTGACTTCTAATTCTTCTGCCACTATTTTTGAATTTATTTTTTTTCGTTCATTTAGTAATTTTATCAATCTTAATGCAGTAAATAGCTTATTCATTTCTTCCAACTTATATTCATATAACCAATCATTTATTTATTTTACACAATATTTCTTAGTCTAAGCAATCTTTTTGTGTGAAGTGAATGAGATTGCTTCGTCGCTACCGCTCATCGCTGGTAACATGATTGTGAGATTGCTTCGTCACTATCGTTCCTTCGCTGGTGACGTAAACATATTCGTCATTGCGAGCGCAAGCGAAGCAATCTATTTATTATCAATATGTTATAAGTATGTGATAATTCATCTTAATAATGTGTTCATACATTGTTTAACATCCTTAAACTCATTTAAACAGGTTTTGCAAAAAATGGGGTGACTCCAGTTTAGTATTTAAATACAACAAGTTATGCCTCATCAAAACCCACAAAATACTGAATAATTTATTCAACATCTATCACATTTATATCAGAAACACGAAATTCATTTTTTAAATAATCTAAATTCCTATATTTTACATTATTATAATCCAGACATTTTAAGAAAATGTTAAAATATGATTTACTTGTAAATTTTTTAACGATATCTAGAAAAAATACTGGATAATACTCGGCTCTGTAAAAAAATTCACATTCTTTTAAGTGCCCTTTTTCATTAGTATGAAAAATGAAAAGTCCGATATTAGAATTAAACAAGACCCAGTCATCGCTTTCAAATACTCCTTTTTTATCTGAAAGCGATTTTAAATAAAAAGAACCACAAATATTATCATAAAGATAAGTATTTTCATTAGATATGCAGTTACAAATTCCTATAATTGTATAATCATTCAATTCATCTATAATTTTGTCTTTATGAATCTCTGGATAAGCTTTTACTAACAAGAAAACTAAAAATTCATACATTTCCTTAAAATTAATAATTTTTATACCTTGCTTCATGATATCCTCCTTTCTATATATTAACATATAAATATGTTTTACGTCATATCTTGTCGCATATAAAATTAAAATTTTTAGAAGTATAACACACAATTTAAATAAACTCTCAGCCTAAAGATAATTTTATTGTATTAAAAATAAAAACTGTTTTAGTTAATCGGAAAAATTCGGATATTTTATCCCCTTAAATTTTCAAATAAAACTATTCTGTTTTTTTCACAAAAAATGACCCACCTTTTAATACCTTGATTAATATTTTCAGATGTAACTCCTAACCATGCTTTTATAAAAAAATTCTGTTAACATTCCGTATTCCGGAACAAGGAATATATTGAAAAAGCATCTTTGGATAGAAATGTAATTGTGTTAGTAGATATTTTACATACAAAAATTTACACTTATTACATCTGATATAAATGAACTATTAATTAGTTAGCATGACAGGTATCTATTCTTCCGTAAAAACTATTGATTCGATTATGTCTAAGATTTCTTCCATTTTGCTGTCGGATAGCTTTTGTACAAACTGTGCATTTCTTGCTTTGTAATCTATACTTCTCATTTGATCCACCATTGCAACTCCATTTATCTTGCCTTCCTCAATGATAATATGAGTTGGATAATTCTTAATTTTTGAAGTAATCGGTATCACGAAACTCATTCCTGTCTTTAGATTAAAATAAGAATGGCTGATCACAACAGCATATCTTTTTCCCTTTTGTTCATGCCCCAGAGTAGGATTAAAATCAAGGTGAACGATATCACCTTTTTCAGGAACATATCTTTTTACCATACTTCTTTTCCTAGTGGTTTTTGCCAGTCATATTCTTCAGTTTGGTAATCTCTATTTTTTTCAAAAAGGTCATAAATACTGATTTTAGGTCTTTTAATCGATTTCACCGGTTTGAGAATTAAATTGTTACCTTTTATTTCAATTTCAATTACATCTCCCACATCAAGCCCGATTTTTCTTAGATATCTTTTAGGTATTCTGATTCCTTGAGAATTTCCCCATTTTTGGATTATTGCCATATCATTACCTCTTTTTTACATATTGTATATACATAGTATATACTTAGATTTCGATTTTTGCAATAAATAATATTATGATAAAAGGACATTGCACAAGTTGGTTAGCACTTCAAAGTTCTCTTTGTTTGGTTAATTTTGTCATT
>NZ_JAQNCS010000027.1:0-16607 GCF_049472655.1 Deferribacter abyssi | reverse complement strand
TTTTTCATGACATCCTCCCAATATTATTAGTATCTAACGCAATATTTTACCAAAGGTTTTAATTCGTTATCTAAACGTTCTATATTACCTGTTACTTCAGGTTCACACAAAACAAAGAATCCATGTTTTTCGAGGATGGAAGCCACTTCGTTTGAAAGTAAGTATTTTACAAACTTTACAGCTAAATTTCTTTTTTGAGTCGTTTGTGGAATTGTCACACTATAAAAAATGCATGTTGCCGGAATTTCTTTTATGCCAAGTTCATAAGTTTGGTCTTTTATTCTTACTTTTTTATAAAAACTGCCATATCTAGAGGAAAATAGATTGATTTCTTTCGGAAGTTTCAAATAATTGAAGTTATATTCATTGGCATACGTTTTATATGAGATAATATAATCCACTTTTTTATATAAAAGATCTTTTACGATATCTAGATCGCTTTTTCTTTCAAAGGTTGCTTTATTTATAACATGTTGATAGAAATCTTTTTTATTATAAAAAAGTTCAGCAAGTTTTAAAACCATTAAACTTCTATAACCACATGGCTCATCTGTTGCTGCAGAGAGTCCGAACTTTACGTTTGGTTTTAAGACAATTTCATACCAATTGTTCTTGTTAATTTTATTTGCAAATTTACTATCTGTTCGATAACCTAAAACCATTTCGTTTTTTGCGAACTTGATATTCCAGTCGGCAAAGCCTTTTTTCATAAGTACATTATCGATTATTGAGTAATCAGCACTTACAATTACATCAATTATTTTACCATAATCATGAATAAGCTTTGCTGCTTTGCCACTGCAATTGCTTTCATAATTGATTTTTATCCTATGCTTATCATAAAAATCTTTAGCAATAATGGAAAAGCTTTTTTCAAGACTTTTTGGTATTAAAACTTTAAGATATTGTTGGGCATATGCTGATATTGAAAATACGAACAATAATCCTACTAAGATTAATAATTTTTTCATAACTCACCCCACAGATTTTTTATTTGGGAGGTGGGTTTACCACCTCCCTAAGATTTTACTCTTCGCTTAAATTTAGAATTTTTTCTGCAAAAAGATAAAGAAAGATACATAGAGATATTGCACCAATCACAATAGAAATTTCAGCAAAAGAAGGAGTGTAATGTACAAGACCATCTAAACCTGCACCTTGTACTCTTGCACCTGGGACAGGTTCTCTCATTGGTACCATTTGACCAGCAATTACGAGATCATAACGCATAAAGAAAATACCGATAACTGCTGAAATTGCTGCTACTAATGATGCTTTTAAATTATTACCTTTTGTAATAATGATTATTAAGAATGGTATAACCATTCCAAGCAAAACTTCAAAAAACCAAAAATTGATTGATAAATCACCGGTTAAGAGTACCTTTACAGTTTCATATTTTTCAGGTGGAGCGCCATAAACAGATGTTAATACTTTCCATATATCGAAAAAGATGATTATACCAAGTAATAAACCAAAAATCTTAGAAAGTCCTTTAAGTGCTTCTTTTGCTTTTTCAGGTAATCTGCTTGGGCCACCGTAAGCGACATTCATAATAATAAGAATTAAAGCTGTTCCTGAAATGAGTGCTGAAAGAATAAAATATATTGGTAGGTATGGTCCATGCCAAAATGGTCTTGCTTCAAGAAATCCAAAAACGGCACCAAGGTTTGAATGGGCAGAGATACCTGCAATAAAACCAGCTAGACCAGCAATTTGAGCTCCTGAATGATTGTGAGTCATAAGAAAGTAGAACTCAATTGCAATACAAACAAGGTATATTCCATAAAGTGTACCCATCCACCATATTGCAGATTTAAAATTTGGAGAGATAATGTTGTAAATCATCATTCTAAATGGATGTCCCAGTTCTAACCCTATTACACCAAAACCGCATAAAAGAGTAAATATAGCTAGAATAATTGCTCTTTTACCAATTACCTCATATTTTTCAATTCCAAAAACGTGACCCATTGAAGATATCAAGCATAATCCTGTACTTGAAACAACAAAGAATACGTAGGTTGATATCAAAATTCCCCAAGGAACAGTTTTTGTGACACCATAAGCAGCATCACCTAAAGTAATTTTTTTGAAAACACCATATAAACCGATTAAGGCTATTAATAAAAATAATCCTAGCCATACCTTTGATATTCTTTTGTTACCATTAAAAATGTCACTTTTATTTATTGTAGTTGCATGAGCACTCATGATAACCCCCTATCTTTTAATATAAATAAGCTTAGGTTTTGTTCCTTTTTCAGGTTTTAAAACCTCTGTATCATGCATCTTAACAAGCTTGGAAACTTCACTATCAGGATCATTTAAATCTCCAAATACTCTTACTTTTGGAGGACAAGTTTCAACACATGCTGGAATTCTACCTTCAGCTATTCTGTGATAGCAAAAAGTACATTTGTCAATAGCCTCAATTTCTTCATTTACATATCTTGCATCATAAGGACATGCGGTCATACAATATTTACATAAAATACACTTGTCATGATCTACAAGCACTACACCATCTTCTGTTTGATATGAAGCTCTAGTCGGACATACATGAACACAAGGGGGGTTTTCACATTGCTGACATTGAGATGGTCTAAACATCCTTTTTATCATAGGGAATTTTGTATCTTTAGTTCTTTCAGCAACCCAGTTTCTATAGTAATACATGCCTAAAGGTACATGGTTTTCCATTTTACATGCAACAGTGCAAGCTTTACAATCAATACATTTGCTATCGTCAAAAACTATAGCCCATTTTTTCTTACTCATCTCACACCCCTAAATTAAATTTTCTCTATAGTTACAAAAGTTTCATGCATAGCTGCATTTCCTGAAATAGATTCCATATAATCTACAATAATTTCTGCGTCGGATGCACCTACACGATAAATGTTTGACAACCCTTTTGAAAGCCTACCAAAACCGTGAACATAGAAAACCACATCTGGTCTTATGTATTCTGTTGGTAAGGCCTTAACAATTTGTTCTCCAACAGGACTTTTTACTTTAACTTTATCTCCAGCTTTAATGCCCATTTTAGCAGCTACTTTTGTATTTATCCAAATAGCATTTTCTTTGTCTCCGTATGCTTCAAGTAACCATGGATTGTTTTGTGTTGAAGCGTGTGTAAATTGACCATGTCTACCTACAACAAATCTGAACTGACCTGGTTTTGGGTCTTTATGTCTTGTGTAAACAGGTAATGGATTTAGACCTTTTTCTTCATATTTTACATTATAAAGTTCTATTTTACCTGTTCTAGTTTTAAATCTAAACCCTTCTTTCAGAGTTTTGCCATACTTTGGTTTATCGGTTAGATAGAAGACCCCTTCTTTTAGTAGTTTTTCAAAAGCACCAGGATATTTGGAAACCTGATATTTTGCATAATCTTTTATTGGAGTTTTAGTTAATCTTTTTAAACAGCTTTCTTTAAACATTTCAAGATCTTCTTCTGATGTATCTTCCCAAAAATCTTTTCTTTCCATAAACCTGTGAGCAAGATTACACATTATTTCAAACATAGATTTTGTATCAAACAAAGGCTCAATTACTGGTTGTCTCATTACAGCAATAGGTACCACACCGTTTAATGAGTGTACGGGATCCCATCTTTCTAGATAGGTTGATTCAGGCAATACTACATCTGAATACCAAGCTGTATCGCTCATTGCAACGTCGATAGTGCATATAAATTCCATTTGTTCTAGCATTTTTAAGGTTTTTTTTCTGTTTGGCACTGATTCAACCGGATTTTGTTTGTATACAAATAATCCTTTAACAGGATACGGCACTCCTTTGAGGATGGCTTCTCTAAAAAGTATCCAGCTACCATCTTTTTCAGATAAATATTGACAAGAGTCTGTTGGAAGTCCTGCGTCTGTTTTATCTTCTTCAGGTAAAACATCGCCAAGAAAAGGTACTTTACCAGCATCTATTCTATCTCTGGTCCAATCGAATATTGGGAACTCTATTTCATATTTTCTCAAAGGTATTTTTGATTTTGGAATTAAACCACCAGGTTTATCCCATGCACCACATATAGCATTTAAGATTGCACAAGCTCTTCTATAATATACATCGTTTGCATAAAACGAACTTCTCCTACCAGGGTACCATACAGACTTAGGTGCATGTTTAGCAAATTCTCTAGCTAGCCAGTAAATTTCACTGGCAGGAATTTCTGTTTCTTTTTCAGCCCATTCAGGAGTATATTGTTTTACATGATCGACAAGTTTATCAAAACCATAAGTATATTTTTCAACAAATTCTTTATCATAAAGATTTTCTTTAATAATTACGTGAATCATTGCCAACACTAAAGCCAAGTCAGTACCTGGTTTTATAGGATACCACTTATCTGCTAATGCAGTTGTTTTAGTAGCTCGTGGGTCAATATATATTAAAGTTTGTTTTCTATGATTTTTTGCCATATCTATTGTGTCGGGGGTAACGATGGATTCAGCTCTGTTTGAGCCTGCAATTATAACAAACTCTGCATTGAGAATGTCTGCATCTGGATATGTACCAAAAACGGAAGAATAACCTTGAATATTGGATGCAAGGCAAAGAGTGGGGTGTCTTACAGTATTTGTAGTACCTATGATATTTGCGAGATCTATAAAATATTCTTCTTGAAATCCTTCTGTTGATGCAAATGCTATTGTTGATCTGTTTTTGTATTTTCTGACTAGTTTAACAACATTGTCTACAATATAGTCGTATGCTTCTTCCCAGCTGACTTCTTTCCACTTACCTTCACCCCTTTTACCAACTCTAATAAGTGGTTTTTTTAGTCTATCTGGATCGTATGGAACTTTTGCACCAGCATTACCTCTTGCACATATCATTGAGCGAGATTTGAAGTATTTTGGATTAGGATTAATTTTTCTAATTACACCATTATCAACTTCAGCTATGAAGCCACACTTGTTTACACAAATGGCACATGTGGAAGGGACAAACTTTCTACTATACTTAGAATTACCCTTTTCCTCTGATGCTCCAACCTTTTTCAGTACACCAAAATTAGACATTACAAAGGTTGAAGCTAGTGCCCCACTCGTGAGCCCAAGGAACTTTCTCCTTGAAACTTTTGTTTTCAATAAAGACATGGTTATGACCTCCTTCGTGGATTTTGATAAATCCGAATATAACTATATTGTAATAATGTCAATACTAAATTTACTTATTTATTAATAAGTTATGAGTATACGATAAATATATATTTGGAATATGCTAATAATGTAAAACTATGTCATATTATGATCGCACGCTAATAATTCGATTATTGAAAGAATAAAGTATTAGATTTTTGAATTTACTCTTAATGGGCACTGACAATAAGTACCACACCGTTGTCTTTTGATAACTTCACTTTTGCCACAGTTTGGACAAACAATATTATTATCTTCTATGCCATCTGCCAAAACCCATTCATATCCACATTCAATGCACTTTACTTCTCTTGGTATAAACTCAATATGTTTGTCATAGACTATTTTTATTTTTTTACCGTTTATTAAGGCGTCTGTTACTATTTTTCGTGCCTGCTCAACTATTCGACCAAAAGTCTGTCTTGATACGTGCATTATTTCAGCAGCTTTTTCTTGAGAATACCCCTCTAGGTCAGACAGTCTCATCGCTTCTAATTGATCAACGGTTAAATCTATGGAACTTATATGTTCGTAAAAATTGCAATATGGACCAAACTCAAAAAAACGCGGTCTATGTTTAACTTTTCTCTTTTTAGGTGGTCTAGCCATATTAATCCTCAATCTTTTATATATACAAATTAAGTAATAATGTCAAATAGATTATAACATCGTTTTATAATAAGCATATGCCCATAAAATTATATATAATTAGTATTGATTTTTACTATAAATACACTGTTTATGTATTTAGCATACGCTAACAAATGTAAAAAATTATGTTTGCTTTACACTTTAGTAAAGTGTAAAAAGCTTAATTTCCTGGATTGTAATCAAATTCTTATCTAAACTATAAAAAGTTAAACTTTATTGGCTTAATCTAAAAAAATAAAATTTTATTTTGTTAATATTCATAATTTCTTTAAAACTTCTTCTATATCTTTTGCCGAATATCCATCGGAAAAACAACCTAATCCTGCATCGGGGCTGAATTGTTCCACATATTTTATTAAAACATCTAAAAGTTTTTTATCTTTAACCTGTTCAATTTTTAAGATTTTGTTCAATAAATAATCTGGTAAATCAGATTTTGCGTTTTGCAATTTAGCCAGATATTTTAATTTACTGATTTGTTCCTTCATTTTAATTTACTCCTTTTTATAAAGATGCAAAAATACAGGATATTCTTTATTGATTTTATCAACTTTTTTCTTAATTATATATGGTGTATTCTTTTTAAGGAATTTAAATCCTGATTTTGTTGTTAGTTGTATGAGCATATCTTGATTGATTCCGTTATGAGCTGTTTCCCCGTCATCGTGGTAGGTTCCATCCTCTTCATCCAAGTCTGCAATGGCTAAATAGCCATTTAACTTTAACATTTTAGAAAATCTTCTTATTACACCTTTTAAGTCTTTGATATGATGAAGTGTCATTAATGTGATTATCATATCATATTCCTTTGTAGGTATATTATCATTGAAAATATCCATTAATTTTAGATTTATGTTTACTAAATGCAATTTTTTAATCTTATCTTCTAAGATCATTAACATATTTTTAGATGAGTCAATCATGTCAATTTTTCTAACATCATTAATGAAATTAAGTCCAAGCAAACCTGACCCACATCCAAAATCTGCTATTTTCCATTCTTTTTGTATTGGAGCCATTATTTTAATAGCATTAGCGATAGTTTTTGCTCTTTCAATATGCATAGGTTTGCAATCGTAGATAAATGCTATTTCGTCAAATTTATTAATACTCATAATTTAGATCCAACAATTACAACAAAACTTCCTTCACCATAACCAGTTTTAGGTTCTTGAATTTTTCCTCTAAAGTTATCAAAGCTGCCGTAAAGAGTTTGCCAAACTTTTATATGGCTAAATCCAGCAGTTTTCATCATATCTAACAGTTCATTTGTACTAAAGAATATTGCCTCTTTATAAAACTTGCTTTGATTTTTAATTTTTTGATAATACATTCCAATGGTAGAATTCTTATCCACAAAGCCTATTGCACATTTTCCATTTCTTTTTAAGATTCTAAACATTTCTTTAATAGATAAAAGAGGATCTGTTACGAAGCAAATTGTTGTAATCATTACTACCCAGTTCATAACTTCAGTTCTTATTGGTAAATATTCTGCAACCCCTTCTATAATTGCAATTTTATTTTTTATTTTGCAGTGCATTTCCCTTGTTGGCTCAAGACCAAATTTTATCCCAAGTGGTATTGCAAATTTACCTGTTCCAACACCTATTTCAATTGATTTTCCATAAATACCCAACTTTTTAAAAATATTTAATTCAGATAAAAACATGTTTTTATTTTCTAAAAACCACTCATCATATTCTTTAGAAAATCTTTTAAAAGCAATATTTCTGATTTCCATGGGGTAAATTTAGGACATTTTTTAATTTTAAGCAATAGCTAATATCATCAATATAGTAGCTAATTAGTTAAACATTTTAGAATTATAAAAGAATTGTCTTGAATGTAAAAATAGCATTGTTTATATAAACATTAACAACTCTTTTGGAAATGGTTTAATGTTTGTTTTTTAAAATGGGGTAATTTCAGTTTTAAAATACTTGACATTTTTCTAAAAAGAATATAAGCAATTGAGCACTTGCCGGGGTGGTGGAACTGGTAGACACGCAGGACTAAGGATCCTGTGGGCGTAACAGCCTGTGCGGGTTCGAGTCCCGCCTCCGGCATTCCTTTATGTTCTATCAGCTTACGCTAAAATCCAGGAAATCCTTAATATAAGTGGTTTTCAGAGCATTTTCTGTCTGTGTTTGTCCAACAGCTGAAGCCAGTAAAAAAGTGGGTAACAGATTGGGTAACGTTTTTAAATTCATCAAATGTTACCCAAAAAGTTAGCAAACTGAATTGACATAAATTCCATAAAAATTTTTCTAATATCCTTTCTTTTTTCAAATAATTTTGATAAATTATAATTATCCATGGGGTATACCTCCTAGCTATTTTTATCCTCAATTTAAAGTAGATTACAGGAGGTATACCTCTTTCTCAATCTTACACAAAATTATTATACACTACCATGAGTTTTTCAGTAGGAATTAATTATTAGTTAGATATTCAATTTCTTCCATTAACAATACTGCAAGTTTAGGTAATTTTTCTTTTAATTTATCCGATAAAGTTATACCGGTTTCTATATTTTCAGGTATAATACCAAAGAGCTTTATAATTTTTGGCAATTTTTCTCTTATTTCACTTAATAGTAGCACTTCTTGTAATCCAATCTGATGAGGAGACATTTTTGTAGGTATCCTATCAAAAATGATATCGTTCTTTTCATATACCTTAATATCTCCAGGTTTTCCTTTGACACTAACAACATCTACGATAAAAAGATAGTCAGCTTCTTCGATAATGTGCATTGCCATTATACCAAGAGTACCTGCATCAAAAAGCTTAATATTATCAGGTAAAGCATAATTTTTTTCTAAATATCTTACAAAATGAACTCCAAATCCTTCATCTGATAACAAAATATTACCTGCACCAAAAATAACAATATTGTCCAAAAACACCTCCAAATAATATACACATTAAATTTCTTGAAAAGTATAAAGAGGGGAAAGAACCCCTCTTTTTTGTTTTGTTAAGTATTCTTTATTGTTCTTAGTAGCTTGCAATATTAAAACTTTTATATTTCATAAGAAACTAAAGAACTTTTACTTTAACAATTTCATTTCCTTTTGGATCTATTGTATGTACTGCACAAGCTATACAGGGATCAAAAGAATGTACTGTTCTTAATATTTCCAAAGGTTTTTCGGGTTCAATAACAGGATTTCCTAACAAAGAAGCTTCATATGGTCCCATGATTCCTTTTTCATCGCGAGGAGACGCATTCCATGTAGAAGGAACTACAGCCTGATAATTTTTGATTTTTTTGTCTTTAATAACAATCCAATGTGAAAGTGTTCCACGAGGTGCCTCATGAAAACCTACCCCTTTAAATTCACCGTCAGGTATTTCTGTATGGTTAGCATACTCTATATCCCCTTTTGCAATGTTTTCCATCAACATATCTAAAAATTTTAATGAAATATGTGCCATTATCCTTGCTCTTATTCCTCTTGCTACAAGTCTTCCCATAGTAGATTGTAAATCATAGATTTTCAAGCCAATCCTTTGTAAACTTTCATCGATAAAACGTTTTATTTCACTATTATCTGACGCATAAATAGCAAACAGTTGAGCTACAGGCCCCACCTGAATTGCTTTTCCGTCAAATCGAGGAGCCTTTGACCATGAATATTTACCGTTTTCTTGAAAACCTGTGTAATGAGGTTTAGTTTCACCTTCCCAAGGATGAAGTTTATTTTTGCCCTCATACCATGAATGTGCTATTGATTCAGTTATAGAGTCTATTAAATATTTTTCCTTATAAGTATTAAATATCTTGTAAGGTTTTGTTTGTCCATCGAAAAACACGCCTCCAGCTAGCTCAAATTTCTCATTTTTCACATCAATTGGAAATTCTGGTACAGCTAAGTAGTTATCGACACCTTTTCCATAATTAAACCAGTCTTTATAAGAGTTTGCTAAAATTACTAAATCAGGATAATAAACTTTTTCAACAAACTCTGCTGATTCCTGCATTAATTTTCTTAAATAGCTTAATCTTTCCATATTGATTGTAGCAAGATTATCCATATTGATTGCTGTTGCAACTCCTCCAACGCATAAATTTTGAATATGAGGATTTTTTCCTCCAAGAATAGCTATTGCTTGAGCAGCCTTTCTCTGATAATCTAAAGCTCTTAAATAATGGGTTATGAGTATAAGATTGAGTTCTGGAGTCAATCTCATAGCTTGATGCCCCCAATAACCTGAGCCAAAAATTCCTAATCTCCCACTTTTTACAAAACCTTTTAATTTTTCTTTAACATTTTCAAATTCTTTAACACTATTACCAGACCAATCGGAAAAGCTCTGAGCAATGGATGCAGCTTTTTTGGGATCCCCCTTTAAAGCAGATAGTATGTCAATCCAATCAAAAGCCGATAAATGATAAAAATGAACAATATGATCTTGAACTGAATGCTGTGCAATTATGAGGTTTCTTATATATTGTGCATTTAGTGGAACTTCAATATGTAAAGCATTTTCAACTGCCCTAATAGAAGCAATTGCATGAACTGTTGTACATACTCCACAGAATCTTTGAGCAAATGCCCAAGCATCTTTGGGATTTTTATCTCTTAATATTACTTCTATCCCTCTCCACATTTGTGCAGATGCCCAAGCATTACTTACTTTGCCGTTATTTACTTCAACATCAATTCTTAAATGACCTTCAATCCTTGTAATTGGGTCTATCGTTATCTTCTTTGCCATCCAAACCTCCTTGGTATTACCTTGCTTTTTTCAAATGTCTTTTCTGTTAAAATTTCATCAGGTTTATGACCAGTTGGTAGGACTGGAAACAATTTTATAAAAATCAAATATAATAAAATTTCTAATGCCACTATCCCCAATGTTATCATAAATTCTGGTAATGAAGGAAAATATTTCCAGCCTGGGCCAGGATTAAAACCAATAATATAAACATTCATTCTGTATACTCCTCCACCAAATAATATCAGGCATGCTGTTATAAATAACCACCTAGGGGATCTCTTTACTTTCTCATTTAATAACATTATAGAACCAACTACTATCGACAATAATTCAATTAAAAACATTATTGAGTAAAAATCTCCTTTAATAACAGCTAACATTTGTTTTCTATAATATAAATCTCCAATTCTTATTGAGACCCAAATTGCTGTTAACCAAGGTATTATGCCAGCTAGCCCAGATAATTCTTTTACCTCATAAGGTCTATTGAATGCATATGAGGACACAATCGATTCAAATATAACAATAGCAAAACCAATATATACACAATTAATAAGAAAAAGTAGAGGAAGAAATCCGGTATGCCAAAGAGGATGTAGCTTATGTACAGCTATTGTCATCATTGAGCCTAAAGATGATTGGTGCATAGAAGGAAGTGTAATTCCCAAGACTATAAAAAATATAAGCACATTATTTAATTTTGGGTATAACCAATCAGCATATTTTGCTAGTAACTTATTTTGTTCTTTTAATCTCTCTAAGATTACAGGTAAAAATTCAACAAATAACACCAATGTATATATCATTACGCAAAGAGCGACTTCAAACATCACTGAATTAAACTGCCATCTTGCGGGGATAAAAAAGTTATAGATATTCCAATATCTTCCGAGATCAATAACGACTGAAAAACCTGCTAGTCCATATCCAAATAAACTTGTAAGAATGGCAGATCTGATCAACGGATGATATTTCCATTTATTCATTATATAAATCAATATTGCCATGGCATATCCTCCACACGCCAGAGCTGTACCTGTAGCTACATCATAGGCAATCCAAATACCCCATGGATACCCATCACTTAAATTTGTTACTGCTCCAATACCTTTTATATAGCGCATAACAATAAACATAAAACCTATTATAACCAAGACCAGCAAGAACAAAAATGGCTTCGTCAATATTTTCCCTTTTACCACTGTATATTCATTTTTATGAGCCATTACTTTTCCTCCTTATCATCATGCTGTTCATTTTTTCTCCTATTTCTGAGAGCAATTAGACAAAGTGTCGCATATAAAGCGATTGGAGCAATAAATCCCTTATAAACTGTATGTTGAATTTTTTCGGTAAAAGCTGCTGGTGACTTATTATCTAGTTTTGGAAAACCTAGTTTTTCAAAAGGTACAGAAGCTAAATAGATAACGTTTGTTCCACCAGCTTCAAGTTCTCCATAAATGTGATTAATGTATTTATCAGGATTTTCTTTGAGACGTCTTTTTGCTTCATTTAAAAGATTTTTTCTTCTACCAAAAACAACTGCATTAACTGGACAAACTTCTGTACAAGCTGGTTCTCCTTTCTTTTCTAGGTTTGTAAATTTACACATATCACATTTGACTATTTTTGGGAACGCTTTTTCCCATTCAAACTTTGGAATATTAAAAGGACAAGCCACTTGGCAGTAACGACAACCAATACAAATGTTTTCATTGTAATGAACTATACCAGTTTCGTCTTGTCTCATTGCTCCAACGGGGCAAGCTGAGACACATGATGGTTTTGCACAATGCATGCACTGATGTTTTATATATGACCAAATATTATTGTTTTCTTTATATAACTTTATAATAGTTCTCGTTTTACTGTCTAAATCTACAGGGGCATCCCACTTACCATCTGGATCAAAATCAGCTTTTTTTGCAGGTAAGCCATTCACCCTTTTGCAAGCTGCAACACATGCTTTACATCCTACACAAGCTGTAGCATCATAAAACATTGCGTATGCTTCATCTTTCACATAACTTTCTTCACTAGCTTCTGCAGTAGCTACACCTGAAACACAAGCACTGGCCATAAAACTAAAGGATGATTTTAGAAATTCTCTCCTAGTTTTCCTTTTCACAATCATCCTCCTTAGGTAGCTTTTTAGCCAACACAGCACCTGCTCCAAGAGCTGCACCTGCTACTGTTCCTACAACAGCCGCAGTTATAGTATCTGCCCCCTTACCTCGTTCAATTGGTTTGGTTGTTGGATATGTATCAGGAGGTGTTGGATTGTGTATCTGAACTTTTTCGTCAATTGATTTTTTAAAGAGAATAGAATGTTCCGTACATCCAATGCATGGATGACCAACAGAAACTGGCCAAACACCTACATCGTTAAACCTAAGAACAGAACAGTTCGCAAAAGTAGATGGCCCTTTGCATCCTAATTTATATAAACAATACCCATTCTTGTGTCCTTCATCGCCATATTTTTCAGCAAATCTACCTGCATCAAAATGTGGTCTTCTTTCACAATGTTCATGAATTTTTCTACCATAGGCAAACAATGGTCTATTTGATTTATCAAGTTTTGGAAACTTGTTGAAAGTTAAATAATATAGGATTACCGATAAAAAATTGTAAGGATTTGGAGGACAACCAGGTATGTTAATGATAGATTTATCTTTTATAATATCCCAGACACCTACTGCACCAGTGGGATTAGGTTCAACAGCTTGAATTCCTCCATATGATGCACAGGTTCCTATAGAAATGATTCCCACAGCATTTTTTGCCATTTCATCTAATAATTCTAAAGCTGTTTTTCCTCCTATCTGGCAATAAACTCCATTTTCTTTTGTGGGAATTGCTCCCTCAATAACTAGAATATAACTATCTTTATATTCTGTGACTGCGTTTTGCAAAGATTTTTCAGCTTGTGTACCTGAGCCTGCCATTAAAGTTTCATGATACTCTAATGATACTAGATCGAGAATGAACTCTGATAGACCAGGATGATTAGAACGAAGCAAAGATTCTGAACAACCTGTGCACTCTTGAAAGTGTAACCAAACAACCGGTGGCTTCACTACTTTTTCTGCAGCTTCTGCAACTTTTGTATACATTCCGTAAGGAAGACCCATTAAAGCTGTTGTTTTGATACATATTTTAATAAAATCACGTCTGCTGATATTAACTCTTTGCATATTACCTCCATGAGATGTTTATGAAAATAAATAAATTTAATAAAAAAAAGTTATTAGCAATAAAATTTGTAGAAAACAAGATTTTTTATAAGAAAAAGTAATGATAGTTATTTGATTTATTTATAATATTTGGTTTTATTTTATGTGTATATATAGCAATCAAAATATATGTGCTTAGGTGCTTATATATGTACAAGTTATTTGACTATCAATTTCTAAATAATGATAATAATAATACCATGTTATCAGTAATAGGCTGTAAATTTATAGGATATTTTACAACTTTTTTACGCTTTGCCGTTAAATTACCAAAAAATTCACAATTTTTGCATATTAGATATATTTGAATTTTTAATTGCAGTTATTAGGTTGTTTTATGTTTATAAAGAAAGGCTATAGGTATTTTCAATACATAAAATTACAAATGATTATTAAGACAAGTTTTATAAAATATAACATTATTTTATGAATTATAACAAACTAATAATGCAGTAAAAACGAAAATATTATACAATAAGATTGATTTACCTATCTCAAATATATCGATTTAGTTCATACTAAAATGTAAGAATTAATTATTTTTCACAGGTGATAAATTATAGATTTCCTTTATCAAGTATGCGATACTGAATAGCCTCTAAAATGTGTTTAGATGAAAGATTTTTTGATTCTTCTAAATCAGCAATTGTTCTAGCTACTTTTAAAATCTTTGAATAGGCTCTTGCCGATAACCCCAATTTTGTCACAGCTTGTTCCATCAATTTTAAGCTTGATTCATCAAGTTCACAATACTTTCTAATAAGTTTTTCATTCATCTGAGAATTATATAATATTCCTTCTTCTTTAAACCTATCCATCTGAATCTTTCTTGCTCTTTCTACTCGTATTCTAATCTTTTCAGAT
Source organism: Deferribacter abyssi (assembly GCF_049472655.1). NCBI lineage: Bacteria > Pseudomonadati > Deferribacterota > Deferribacteres > Deferribacterales > Deferribacteraceae > Deferribacter > Deferribacter abyssi. The sequence continues at coordinate 1,960 of NZ_JAQNCS010000027.1, read as the reverse complement.
GATTCTCCTGGTTGTAGCTTAGTTAAGTCTTTTATATCGATTGAAGATACTTGCAATTGAATATCAATTCTATCCATCAATGGCCCAGATAATTTAGCTCTATATCTTTGAATTTGAGCTTGTGTACATACACATTCTCTTTTATTATCTCCTAAATATCCGCAAGGACAAGGATTGCACGCTGCAACAAACATAAAACTTGCAGGATAGGTAACTGTCCTGTTAGCTCTGCTCACTGTGACAACTCTATCTTCTAACGGCTGTCTCAATACTTCTAATACACTTTTTTTGAATTCCAGTAGTTCATCGCAAAAAAGTATACCGTTGTGGATGGAAGTTACTGTTTGATACTTAGGAGAACAAATACTCATCTTTTATATATGTATTTAATAACATTTGTATTTTTTATGTAACGTTTTCTTTTTTTTCTCTAATTCAAATCACGCTATCTATATCACCTTTCACTAATATTGACAAGAATAACATCCCATATTTTTCCTTTGAAAATTAGCCTTCATCAAGTAGTGAGTCGTCATATAGCACTTTATTGGAGTTTTTATCTAAAATTAAGAGTTTTGCGGATTCTAATATTGCGTTATTACATTTAAAATTATATACTATATACCAACATTTAGATTCATCAATATCGCAATAAAGGTTACGGTTTTTAGGGATTCCTTCACCCCATTCATAAATAACAAGTTCTGGTAATTTTACTTTTTTTAACACTATTTCTTTTACTTCATCAATTTGCTTGTTTTTCACTTTTTTTCCAATTACTCCTTTTTCCATAATAAATTCTTTTCACAGTTGTATCCGACACTTCTATGTTAAATTCTTTTTTTAGAATATCCCGTATCTTTACAAAAGACAACCCTTTTTCATCTCTTAATTGTTTTATGTAATTTTCATATTGTTTTGCTTTTTGTGTTTCTTTATGTGGTTTCTTAGCCTTTGCTGCTTTACTTTGTAATCCTTTTTCAATCCTGTCTATTACCGCTTGTTTTCTTTTTTCGTATCTATAAGGTCTAACTCCTATCAATTTATCTGGACGCCAATATTTTGAAAAATTATTTTAGCTCTTTTGCTATATCTTTCTGAAATGTTATTGCAACATAAAGGTTGCGTACTGTTAATTCCAAATTTTTCTTTATATTCTGATATAGTTATGTCATGTTTTGACTCAACATGTCCATGTAAGGTTTTTAACCATCTACCACAGATAGCACATTGAACTTTATTTTCTCTCACAAGCTCCCAGGGCTTATCAGTATTAGGTGGAATACAATGTTTTTCTAAGTTAAATCGGTTTATTAAATGTTTTATAGATTTTAGTGTTACATTTACGTCTGGAAATTCTTTTGTAAATGTTTCGTATATTTCTTCGTCTGTCATAGTCTTGATACATTCTGCTATAAAATCAATATGTTCGTCAGAGTATTTTGGAAAAGAATATTTTGAGTTTTTATAATACTTTGATTTATTCATTGGCTTTAAGCTCTTTAAATAAATTATCTTTTGTAACCGTCATAACCCATCTGTCATGTATATGTCTATACTTTTTAGGAGTAGGTTGTGTTACTATGTAACATACTTTAGCATCTTTTTGTTTTATCAAAATTGCTAAAATAAATTCGTTATCTTTCAATTCAAACCAGTGGGACTTTTTTTGGTTGTCTTTTTCCATAAATCCAACTGCTGGAATATAAACTTTCGCTGGATTAAATCTACTCCAATATCCTTTTCTGATACTTTCAATCTTTGCCCAACCTGTAATTGGCAAATCAACTTTTAATTCTTCTTTTTCTTTTTCGTTCCTCAATCCCCATAAAGCCACACCCTTATTGCCTGTTTCATTGAGATAGTATATTTTAGCATAAGGACGAGGAAAAAACACTTTGAGTTCTGTTTTGTTTACACTTTCACGAAAGATGAGTCCTGCGCACATTTTTATTCTTTT
>NZ_JAQNCS010000026.1:0-17556 GCF_049472655.1 Deferribacter abyssi | reverse complement strand
TAATCCTTTATTATTTTTTTAGCATATAAACTATAAGAAATAAAATTAATCATTTGAGCAATAAACGCTGCAACTGGGATAGAATACACTCCTATAATATTTTTTAAAAAGTAAGAAATTAAAAAATAGGTAAATATAAAAATGGAATTTGTAATTATAAAAATTTTACTATTTTTAGATGATATTCCGATAGGAGTAAAAGCAGATTCTATTGAAATTACTAAATACCATAATATTAAAAATAAATAAGTTTTTTGAATTATATAGACATCTTTACTTGAAAGTTTAGAAGTTAATAATGGAATAATATAAGGTATAATAAAATATACTAAAATAGAAAATGTTAAAAATAAAGGTAATATAATTTTAATATAATGCTGTATTAGACTTTTTATTTTATTTATATCATTAGAAGAAACCATAGCAGATATTTTTGATAAATATACTCTATAAGAAGGGCCGTTAGTAAAAGAATATACTATTTGCATAAGTTTATAAGCATAATAAAAAACTGAAGCGTATCCACTAGGTAAAGATGATAAGATATTAGTAGTAATTGGTGCAAAAAGAAAATTATGAATATTATGACCTAATCTCATTGTAAAACTATTTCTTATAAATTTTAATGCTAAATTATGTTTATAAATAAATTTTATAGGAAAATTCATTTTCTTAATAACAAAAAAACTTATAATAACTGATATAATTATCCCAATTACTCTTCCGAAAATTATAAATTCTATATTCAAATTATTTAAAATCATAATATAAATCAAAGATAATAGTGTAAAAACTCCTGGTAAAGTTTCTAAAATATATGGTATTGAAAATTTCATTTCAGCATTTAAAAATTTAATATTTACAAACATTATTAAATTAAAAATTCCTCCAAATAACAATATATTAAAACATTTTACTAGTAATTCTTTTCTCTCTAAGTCTAAACTAAAAGCATAAAAATTTATAATAATATCTTTCATAAGACTTAATAATATAAAAGTTAATAATCCCACAATAAAAGAAAAAAATATTGAAAAATTATAAAACTCATATGCATACTTTTGATTTTTAGCTTTTGCATCATTATAAAAAAACATAAATTGTTCAACAAACATTAATTGAATTAAGCCTAAAGAAGAAAAAATTGCTATACTCATCAAATAAACATCAGCTTTATAAGAAATACCAAATAGTTTTAATAATAAAATAGAATTTAATAAACTCACAATAATTTGTATAAAAACAAGAATATTATATCTTAACTTAAACATATTTATATATAAATTCTTTAATTTTTATAATTATGTATTGTATTGCTTTCTCACTCATGCCAGGATAAACACCTACCCAAAAGCTATCATTCATAATCTTATCAGTATTTTTAAGCTCTCCTATAACTTTATAATCAACTCCTTTTTTTAAACTCTCAAACATAGGATGTCTTATCATATTTCCCGCAAAAAGATTTCTTGTTTGAATATTATTATCTTCAAGATATTTAACTATATCATTTCTTGAAAAATTTACATTATCTTTTAGAGTTATTAAAAATCCAAACCAGCTTATCTCACTATCTTTTTGAGGTTTAACTAAAATAAATTCATTAATATCTTTTAATCCATCATAAAGCATTTGCCAATTTTCTTGTCTTTTTTTTATAAATTCAGGTAATTTTTCAAGTTGAGCAACACCAATAGCTGCTTGCATATCTGTTATTTTTAAATTAAATCCAAAATGAGAATATACATATTTATGATCATATCCTAACGGAAGTTTCCCAAATTTTTGAGTAAATCTATGTCCACAGGTATTATCTACTCCACTTTCACACCAACAATCCCTACCCCAATCTCTCATTGAAAGAAGTATCCTTTTTAAAAGCGGGTTATCTGTATAAACTGCTCCACCTTCACCCATAGTTATATGATGAGGAGGATAAAAACTACTTGTGCCAATATCCCCCCAAGTTCCAGTATATTTACCTTTATATTTAGAGCCAAGTGCATCACAATTATCTTCAATTAACCACAAATTATATTTATCACAAATCTCTTTTACTTTTTCTATATTAAAAGGATTTCCAAGAGTATGAGCTATCATTATTGCTTTTGTTTTTGATGTTATTGCTTTTTCTATTTGATTTACATCAATATTAAAAGTTTCAAGCTCCATATCTACAAATACAGGCACTGCACCATATTGAACTATTGGTGCAACAGTTGTTGGAAAGCCCGCAGAAACAGTTATAACTTCATCTCCTCTTTTTATTTGTCTATCTTTAAGTAGTGGTGAAGTTAAAGCAAAAAAAGCAAGTAAATTTGCACTACTTCCGCTATTTACAGTTAAAACAAATCTTATTCCAAGAAAATCAGCTAATTTTTTTTCAAATTCTTTTGAATATTTTCCATAAGTTAGCCAAAATTCTAACGCACTATCTACTAAATTTATCATTTCATTGTCATCAAAAACTCTTCCTGCATAATTAACTCTACTTTTTCCTTCTATAAATTTTTGTTTTTGAGCTGGTTTATGAACTAATTCATAATACTCTTTTACTTTTTCTAAAATTTCTTTTTTTAATTGCTCTTGATTAGTCATTATATATTCCCTTTATAGTATTTTTTATACCCTCATCTAACGATGTTTTTGGTTTCCATCCTAATTCATAAAGTGGCTTTACATTTTCATTTATTTCCATAAATTCACCTTCTCTATATGGTAAAACTCCAAATTTTAATTGTGTATTTATATTTTTTATTTTTTTTACTTCATTATAAATCTTCAATATAAACTCTTTGAGTTCAATTTGGCTTCCTGTTCCTACATCAAGTTCGGTAAATGATTTTAACTCTTTATATTTTTTTAACAATAACACATATACATCAACTACATCATCAATATATATAAAATCTCTTTTTTGTTTACCTTCTGTAAGATCAATACTTGAAACATTTTGTAATAATTGGCTTATTAACCAAGTAACAAATTTTGTATCGTCATCTTTCGGACCATACATATGCTCAATTTTTAAATTAACTACTTTTATTTTATCACTAAAATATTTTAACCATTCTACAAATTGTTTTTTTGATAATGAATAATGATTTAAATATTTATACAATAAAGTATCGGTATTAAAAAAAGTATCGGTATTAAAAAAAGTAGCTATTTCTAATAACTTCAATGAAAACATTAAATTAGTATTAACTATATCTGAAATAGACTCATTTTTTCTTCCGTAACTTGTAGAGGTATGAATAACTACATCAATTTTTTGTTCTTGAAAAGGTTTTTCAATATCTACTACATCTATATCATAACTTTTAACTTTATTTAAAAGGTGTCTTATTCGCCAAGTATTAGAAAAGCTTCTTTTTAGAATCACTATATTATAATCTAATCGCAAAAGTCTTTCTAACAGATGACTACCTAAAAAACCTGTTGCACCTGTTAAAAGTATTGTCATTGTTCTGCCCATTCAATTTTTTTACATTTTGCTTCTATAATATAATATTCTAAATCTTGTAATGTTAATATTTCTTTATTTTCGTAAAAGTTTTTATACCAATTAACAGTTTTTTTAAAAGTCATTTTACTATCCCAAACACTTTTCCATTTTAATAAGCTATGAGCTTTAGAGCAATCTAGTTTAAGTAAACTTGCTTCATGTGGATGGTTTTCATTAGTGTTAAGTTCATAATCTATCTTTTCCCAGTATCTTTTAATATGCTTAACAACCTCTTCAACAATAATTACTCCTTCATCTGATGGACCAAAATTCCAACCTTCAGCAAACTCTTTTTTCCCTTCTAAAAGTTTTTGTCCAATCATTAAATAGCCACTTAATGGTTCAAGAACATGTTGCCAAGGTCTTGTAGCTTTTGGTTTTCTGATTTTTACTTTTTCATTTTTACTTACAGCTACCATAATGTCAGTAATTAATCTATCTTTTGCCCAATCTCCCCCACCTATTACATTCCCCGCTCTACAACTTGCAAGTAAAGTATTATGAGTTTTACCATATTCATTCAAATTAAAATAAGAATTCCTATAACTATTTGTTAATAATTCTGCACATCCCTTACTTGAACTATAAGGGTCATATCCACCCATTCTATCATTTTCTCTATACCCCCAAGCCCATTCTCTATTTTCATAACATTTATCACTTGTAACATTTACTATTGCTTTTACTCCTACTTTTCTACAAGCTTCAAATACTTTTAATGTCCCAATTACATTAGTTTCATATGTTTCAATAGGATTTTCATAGGAATACCTAACTAATGGCTGGGCTGCAAGATGAAATACTATATCAGGCTTATATTCCATAAAAACTTCTTCTAATTTCTTACTATCCCTAATATCTCCTCTTATATCTATCAAATTCCCTAAAAACCTATTTTGTTGTAATAATTCAAAATGACTAGGATTTGATGGAATATCTTTTGAATATCCTATAACTTTTGCATTCATTTGCAACAGCCAAAATACAAGCCAACTACCTTTAAACCCTGTATGTCCTGTTACTAAAACAGTTTTGTTTTTATATATTCCCCTAAATAACCCCTCAAAATCAATCATTCCATACCTTCCATGCAGCCTTACCACTATTCCATAATCTTTCTAATTCTCTTTTATCTCTTAAGGTATCCATTGGCTTCCAAAAACCAGTATGTTTATAAGTATACATTTTCCCATCTTTTGCTAAATTCTTTAATGGTTCTTGCTCAAAAATAGAATCAGTTTCATTTTCTATATAATCAAACACTTCTGGTTCGCATACAAAAAATCCAGCATTAATCCAATTACCATCACCTTTTGGTTTTTCCATAAAACTTAAAACTTTATTGTTTTCATCAATATTTAATGCACCAAATCTACCATCAGGCTGAGCAGAAGTAACTGTTATATACCCATCATGAGAATTATGAAATTCCAATAACTCCTTAATATTTATATCACCTACTCCATCACCATATGTTAACATAAATCTTTCATTCCCTACATATTTTTGTGCTCGCTTTATCCTACCACCTGTCATAGTATTAATACCTGTATCAATTAATGTTACTTTCCATGGTTCACTTGAATTATTATGAACTTCCATCTTATTTGTTTTCAAATCTATTGTAACATCACTTTGATGTAGAAAATAATTAGCAAAATATTCTTTTATATAATAACCTTTATAACCAAGCAATATAATAAAATCATTAAATCCATACGCAGAATATATTTTCATTATATGCCATAAAATAGGTTTTCCACCAATCTCTACCATTGGTTTTGGCTTTAAATGTGTTTCTTCACTAAGTCTTGTCCCAAATCCTCCTGCTAATATTAATACTTTCATTTAGTTTTCTCCTTTATAAAATATAAATAAAATCATTTTTTCACTTAACATTACATATTTTATTAATACCATCTTTAACGTTAGTGTATAGTACATAGTATGTAGTAGGTAGTGTGTACACTATTTGAGGTACCATCTATAAACCCTTTCAATTCCTTCTTTTAACTCTATAGAATGCCTCCACCCTAAACTATGAAGTTTACTTACATCAGTAACTTTCCTCATTGTACCATCTGGTTTTGATGTATTAAAATAAAAACCTCCTCTAAATCCTATAATATCTTTTATTAAATATGCAAGGTCTTTTATTGAGATGTCTTTACCGGTGCCGATGTTGATGTGAGTGTTTCTAATCTCAGTAATCTGTGATCTGTAAACTGTGAATAGTGAGCTGTGATCGGTGAGCGGTGAGCTGTGAGTTGTGAGCTGTTTACTGTTCACTGATAACTGATCACTGATTACGTCTTTAAAATCCACATTTTCCATAATAAATACACAGGCATCCGCCATATCATCTGACCAGAGGAATTCGCGTTTTGGTTTGCCAGTGCCCCAAACTTCTATTGTAATCGGTGATGAGTTATCTGTGATCGGTGAGCTGTGATCGGTGAGCTGTGATCGGTGATCGGTGATCGGTGAATAATGAGCTGAAAAGTGATCACTGATTACTGATAATTGATCACTTTCAGTTATCTTTATTCCATATTTATCAAGAATCCTTAATATTTCATCCTTTGGTGCATTGCCATCCACACCTTCAATTGGTCTTTTGTTTAAATCTCTTCTAATTTCATTCCAGTTGTTTTCCTCTAAACATTTTCCAAGATGAATTTTTCTAATAAGAGCTGGCAGGACATGAGATTTTTCTAAATCAAAATTATCATTTTCTCCATAAAGATTTGTTGGCATTACTGAAATAAAATTAGTGCCATATTGTAAATTAAAACTCTCACACATTTTAATTCCTGCAATTTTTGCTATTGCATATGGTTCATTTGTATATTCAAGCTCACCTGTAAGTAAATACTCTTCTTTAATAGGTTGAGGACAATTTTTAGGATAAATACAAGTACTACCAAGAAATAACAATTTTTTTACTTCATTTAAATAACTTTGATGAATTACATTATTCTGTATCTGTAAATTTTGGTATATAAAATCAGCTCTATAAACGTTATTTGCCCATATTCCACCAACTTTTGCAGCGGCGAGAAAGACGTATTCTGGTCGGTGAGTTTTAAAAAAATCAGCGACAGATTGTTGGTTTGTGAGGTCGATTTGAATAAAAGTGATCAGTGATCGGTGATCGGTGATCGGTGATCGGTGATAAGTTGCTAATATATTTTTATAGCCTTTCTCTACAAGTTTTCTTAAAATAGCACTTCCAACTAAACCAGTCCCCCCGAAAACTACTATTTTTGAGTGATCGGTGATCGGTGATCGGTGATCGGTAATCTGTGATCTGTGATCAGTGATCGGTGATCGGTGATCGGTGATCGGTGAATTGTTATGGTTTTTTTGAATCATATTTTAGCCTCACGGAATTTATTAATCCCAATAACATTTTTCTTATTATTTTAATCTCTTCAAAAATACTATCGTTTTTTAAATATCCTATATTTTTAGCTATTAAAAGTTCTGTTTCCAGTTCCGCTAATGACCCTAAACTAATATATAAAAACTGAATGAATTCCTTTTTGCTATTCCTGGCTGCACCTTCAGCAATATTTGCTGAAATTGAAACAACCGCTCTCCTGATTTGTGATGTTAGCCCGTACATCTCTTCCTTTGGAAAACTTTTTGTTATTTTATAAATCTCTGTTGCCAAATCCATACTCTTTTTCCAAACATCCAAATCTTTATGACTTTTTACCCCATCACTCATTCCCCGTTACCCATCACACATCACAGATTACAGATTACAGATCACTAATAACTGATCACTGATTACTAATCAAAGTTCACAACTCCTCGGCACCACAAAACCGCAATTTTTCAATACTAATTCTCTGTAATTCTTTTCAAGATCGCTTATTATCATATCTTTCACTAAATCTTCAAGAGTATGTTTTGGCTGCCAGCCAAGTTTTTCTCTTGCTTTTGTTGCATCACCTATCAAAATATCAACCTCAGCTGGTCTAAAATATCTTGGATCAACCTCAACCACAACCTTTCCTATTAAATTTTGGATTTTGGATTTTAAATTCTGAATTATATTTTTATCAGCATTAACTCTTTCTAATTTAGAATTCAAAATTTCAGATTCAACATTAACAATACTGCCTTTTTCATTAATACCTTTGCCTTTAAATTCGATTTCAAGACCTAATTCAGCAAAAGCCATCCTTACAAACTCTCTTACTTCTGTGGTTTTACCTGTTGCTAAAACATAGTCGTCAGGCTCATCCTGTTGCAATATCAACCACATCCCTTCTACATAGTCTTTAGCATGTCCCCAATCTCTTTTTGCGTTTAAATTTCCAAGATAGAGTTTTTTATCAAGTCCTAATAATATTCTTGTAGCTGCTCTCGTTATTTTTCTTGTAACAAATGTCTCTCCTCTAATTGGAGAGTTATGAACTTTAAATAGATTTGGTCCTGTAGCAAAAGTTCCTGATTCTGTTTGAATATCAAAAAACCACCCATCTTCACTTTCTGTATCTATCACTTTTATCACCTCATTTAACTCTTTCTTTAAATGTTCACCTTTTCCATTGCTATTTTCACTTCTAAATTGAACATAATAATATCTTTTTTTATTTTTATATTCAGTCTTTACTTTTACCACTCGATTAGAAAAAGATTTAAAAATAGTCATTAAACCCAAACATAAAGTTGCAGATTTTGTAGTAAACCCTTTATACTCGTACTTTTCATGTCCTTCTTTTCTACCATCTGCTAAATAATATCCATCAAAAAATGCTTTTTTAATCTCCTTTTTTGCATTTAAAATAAATTTAGGAACTCTTTTTTCGCTTGAATGTTTTGTATAAATATTTTTTCTAAGCCACAATCCAAAATTTCTATCGTTATTTATATCTATATGATAGATATCTTTTATTGAGGTTTCAAATCCCCCTGCTCCATAATTACTAACTCTATAACTCCATCCAAATATATTACTAATTATATTTGCTATTTCTATTAATAACTCTTTATTGCTACCTGTTAATCTAATTCTACCATCTTCACCAATATATCCATCGCCTACTACAAAACCTAAAAATTTAGCTAAATCCTTATCAACAGATAAAATATCTATGCTTTCAGGATACTTAACTCTAAATACCTTATCACCAATTTTTATATCTTTTGTTTCTATTTCACTATTATCTTCTAAAAATGATATATGTTCATAAGTAGCTTCGTAACTGCTTTCTCTGGTTTGAATGAGCTTCATTTTTTTATTTTTATCTTGATAACAAGTCCCAGCAACTATTTTAGTCCACTCTTCACCATTCCAAACTTCACACCCTTCATACTCTTTTAACATTCCCTCATATCTATGTTTTTCTGTTTTAAATAAATCTTCAATAGGCAAAATATCTATAAGACCATCTTTTTTTATAATTAAAGGTGAATTTTTTGGTACACTCTCATGATTAAACAAAATTCCGTTGCATGCAAACATTCCATAAGCTTCACGATAATTTACAGTAATCCAGTAAGCATAAAGCTTTGCTACACCGTAAGGACTTCTTGGATAAAAGGGAGTTTTTTCATTTTGAGGAATTTCCTGTACTTTTCCATAAAGTTCTGAAGTGGAAGCCTGATATATTTTTGTTTTATCTTTCAGTCCTAGCAACCTAACAGCTTCAAGAATTCTAAGGGTTCCTATACCATCAGCATTTGCAGTATATTCCGGTTGTTCGAAAGATACTGCGACATGAGACTGAGCCGCAAGATTATAGATTTCATCTGGTTGAATTTTTTGAATAAGTCTTGTTAAATTTAGGCTGTCTGTTAAATCACCATAATGTAAGAAAAAGTTAACATTTTCTTCATGTGGATCTTGATACAGATGGTCTATCCTCTCAGTATTGAACAAGGATGATCTTCTTTTAATACCATGCACCTCATAACCTTTACTCAATAAAAACTCTGCAAGATATGCTCCATCTTGCCCTGTAATACCTGTTATTAATGCGACCTTTTTACTCATAACAAGCCCCTTTTATAGTTATTATAGATTTTGGATTATGGATTTTAGATTGTAAATCGTAAAGTTTGGATTTTGAACTACTCATAACAGCTTTTCTAAATCCACAACTTATAATCCAACATTCAACATCCAAAATCCATAATTTATAATTAAATTATTTTTTTCTCTCTCAAATAAGTTATTATCTTCTCCACACTCTCCTGTACAGTCAGTTCATCAGTTCTTATATGCACTTCCGGTGATTCAGGAGCCTCATAAGGTGAGTCTATACCTGTAAAATTCTTTATTTTACCTTGTCTTGCCTTTTTATAAAGCCCTTTAGGATCTCTTTGTTCGCATACTGACAGAGGTGTGTCAACAAACACTTCTATGAATTCATCTTCTTCCACAAGACTTCTTGCAAAATCTCTCTCCTCTTTAAATGGGGATATGAAAGCTGTGATCACTATCAAACCAGCATCAACGAAAAGCTTTGCAACTTCTGCTATTCTGCGGATATTTTCCTTTCTATCTTCTATAGAAAACCCAAGATCTTTATTTAGTCCATGTCTGATATTATCACCGTCTAAAAGATAAGTATGGTAACCTTTTCTGTTTAATATTTCTTCAAGAGCATTTGCAATGGTGGATTTACCAGATCCGCTAAAGCCAGTAAACCATAAAACGCATGGCTTATGACCTTTGATTTTGCTGCGATCAGATTTGGTAATTTTGTGAGGATGGTATACTATGTTTTTATTTTTTATTTTGGATTTTGGATTTTGAATATTGAATTTTGGATTTTTGTTATTATTTTGATTTTTCATTTTTTAGCCTTTCTCGAAGTGTTATTATAATCTTTGTTAGTTTGTTGTTAGTTCATTGTTAGTTATTAGTTAGTTTATTGTTAGTTTTGATTATTTTATCGTTAGTTCATTGTGAGTATTTTATAAAACTATTTAATTGCAAACTTAGTTTTGATAATCTTTGAAAAAATTTTTCAAAAATATTATTATCAATATAATCCAAATCTTTTGATAATTGTAAAAGATATTTTATTTCTTCTAATGATCCTCTTGAAATATACAAAAACCTTATAAAATCTTTGGTACTACCTTTTGAATGTCCTTCAACAATATTGGTTGGAATTGATACTACAGCTCTTCTTATTTGAGAAATTAAACCATATTGTTCTTCTTTCGAAAATTTAGCTGTAATTCTATAAATATCCAACACCAATTTATGGCTTTCCTTCCATATTGTAAGTTCATTCCAATTTCTGCTCATATATTTCCATCCTAAATTAACTATTAACTAACAACAAACTAACTATAAACTAACCAACAACTAACTTTTTTATACTATTTCTTCTATCGCTTTGCATTCAAACTAGTTGGTTCAAGGTTCAAGGTTTAATGTTCAACGTTTTATAATTCAACATTCAAAATTCATAATTCATAATTTTACTCTATCTCCTCAATTGCCTTACAACCCCACTCAGGGAAGTGTTCTCTGATAAACTTGTTCAAAGCTATTTCAGCTTCGGTGTATATGCGCTTTTTCTTTCTTTTCGTGGCTTCACCTACAATTATACCTGCAGCTGATGTAAAATTTGTGATTTTATCAATCAAAATAAATGCACCTGTTGTCTTATTTTCTTCATATAGATCAAATGCAATTCTTTCAGTTAAATCGATTTGAACTCTTGCAATATCGTTTAACTCTAAGGTATTTGCCTCTATTTTTTCCCATGTATTAACATCCTTTTTAAATAAAATCTTGCTTACAATAACATTTGTTTCCTTTGTATAAATCTTTAGAATATATTCTCTGTTTTTTAACGGTTCTTCATCCATCCAAACTATAAATGCTTCAAAACTGTCGTTAAATCTTGGCTCCTTTTCACCCTTTTTAACAATTAAATCTCCTCTGCTAATGTCAAGCTCGTCTTCTAATGTTAAGGTAATTGCCATTTTTGATATAAATTTTGGGTGTTGGGTGTTAGGTGTTGGGTGCTGGGTGTTGGTCATTAGATTTAATTCTGTTAATTGTTGGTTAGTTGAAGTTGGTTGATTGTTGGTTGATTGTGTTTGTAAATCTTGAACTTTGAACGTTGAACTTTGAGCTTCTTGATATGCTGGTGGAATTATGTATTTAATTTTAGATGTTTTTTTTGAAGGATATACAATAATTTCATCACCTTGTTTAATCTCTCCACTTGCAATTGTGCCACAATAACCTCTGAAATCAAGATGAGGACGATTGATGTATTGGACAGGGAAACGAAAAGGGCGTGTAGGTGGATGTGTAGGATGGTTTTCACTTTCACTTACACTATTCACTTTTACTGTATTTAGATATTCAAGCAAGATCTTGCCATTATACCATGGCATTTTTTGAGATTTTTTAGCAACATTATCACCCTTTAATGCACTAATTGGAATAAAATATAATTCAGCATTAAAATTTTTATATGGTAGCGAATATCTCAATTGTTCAAACATTATCTTATAATCATTTACTATTTTATTATAAACATCCTCAGAATAATCTACTAAATCCATCTTATTAATTGCCACAACGATATTTTTAATACCCATTAACGTTACAATAAACGAATGTCTTCTTGTCTGCGTCAAAACCCCATTTCTTGCATCTATTAAAATAACTGCGAGTTCGACATTAGAAGCTCCAGTAGCCATATTTCTCGTATATTGTTCATGACCAGGAGTGTCTGCGATAATGAATTTTCTTTTCTCCGTCGAAAAATACCTATATGCCACATCAATGGTTATCCCCTGCTCTCTTTCTGCCTGAAGACCATCAACCAGTAAAGAAAAATCTATCTCATCCTCTGTCCGCTTGTATTTTGCCTCTGCCTTTAATGCCATCAGATGGTCTTCAAACACCATCTTTGTTTCATAAAGAAGACGACCTATAAGAGTGCTTTTGCCATCATCAACACTACCACAGGTGATAAAACGAAGAAGCTCTTTTTGTTCGTGTTGGCGCAAATACTCTAATATGTCAGACTTTATTAAAGATGTTGAATGTTGGATTTTGGATTTTGAGTTTTGAATGTTGGATTTATCCTTATTTAATGTTGGATTTTGAATGTTGGATTTTGGATTAACTTCCATAGAAGATGTTGGATTTTGAATGTTGGATTCATCCTTATTTAATTTTGAATTTTGGATTTTGGATTTTGGATTCTTCATTTTTCCTTATTTCTCTCCTGTTAAAGTCTTGACTATTTTCGTTAAGATATTGATTATAGAGTTAATCTCTGTAAACAGTAAATCTTTATTATGATAATTTTTAAGATAGCCTGAATCATCTAAAAGTTTAAGCCAATATAAAGTTTCTCTGGCTTCTTTGCTGGCAATGCTCATTTTAGCTAAGAAATCTTTTTTTGATTGAGCTGCTTGTGCTTCCTCAATATTTGCTCCAATAGAAGTTCCACTTTTTAGTATCTGTTTTGCCATTACATATTCTTTTTGGTTAAAATTTAAAAATTTATACAGCTCTATAATTTCCAAAGCAAATTTATAACTTTTCTCTTTTATTAAATTTTCTTCTTTCATCTTTAATTCAAAATCCAAAATTTTCAATTCAAAATTTATTTAGAAGTATCCTTCAATTTTTTTCCTCTCCATGCTCCCTACTTGATCAAAGTCGATGAGTCTTCCCTGACGTTCTGAGTATTTTGTAAGGAGCATCTCCTGTATAATCTCCGGTAAAGTTGTTGCTTTTGATTCTACCGCTCCAGTAAGCGGATAACAACCCAATGTCCTGAATCTTACCCATTTCACTTTAGCTTTTTTCCTCAACTCTTCTGGCATCCTATCATCATCTACTAAAATTAGCGCACCTTCATATTCTACAACAGGCCTCTCCTTTGCAAAATAAAGTGGTACAACAGGGATATTTTCCATATATATATAAAGCCATACATCAAGCTCTGTCCAGTTTGACAAAGGAAATACCCTTATGCTCTCACCTTTGTTCTTTTTGCAATTGTATATGTTCCAAAGCTCTGGACGCTGATTCTTTGGATCCCACCTATGATTCCTGTCCCTAAAAGAAAACACCCTCTCCTTCGCCCTCGATTTCTCCTCATCACGCCTTGCCCCACCAAATATCACATCAAATTTATATTTATCCAAAGCTTTTTTCAAAGCCTCTGTTTTCATGATATCTGTATGTACCTTGCTTCCATGAATAAAGGGATTTATCCCCTGCTTTACCCCTTCTTCATTGATATACACAATCAGCTCAAGCCCAAGCTCTTTTGCTCTTTTATCACGAAATTCTATCATATCTTTAAATTTCCATGTAGTATCCACATGAAGCAAAGGAAATGGTGGCTTTGCTGGATAAAAAGCCTTCATAGCAAGATGAAGCATCACAGAGGAATCTTTACCAATGGAATAAAGCATCACTGGGTTTTCAGCTTCTGCAACAGCTTCACGGATAATGTGTATAGTCTCATACTCAAGCAACTTTAAATGAGTCAATTTATCATTTAATTTTGGATGTTGGATGTTGGATTTTGGATTAACTTCCATAGAAGATGTTGGATTTTGAATTTTGGATTCTCCCTTATTTAATTTTGAATTTTGGATGTTGGATTTTGGATTAGTTTTCATAGAAAATGTTGAATTTTGAATGTTAAATTTTTGATTGTTCATTTAACTTCCTCAGTTAAAGTTTTGACTATTTTAGTTAAAATATTAATAATTGAATTAATTTCTGCAAATAAATAGTCTTTGTTATAATAATTTTCAAGATAGTCTGAATCATCTAACAATTTAAGCCAATACAGTGTTTCACGAGCTTCTTTGCTTGCTATACTCATTTTAGCTAAAAAATCTTTTTTTGATTGAGCAGCTTGAGCTTCCTCAATATTCGCTCCAATAGAGGTTCCACTTTTCAATAATTGTTTGCCTAATACAAATTCTTTTAGTTCATAATTTAAAAATTTATATAATTCTATTATCTCCAAAGCAAATTTATAACTTTTTTCTTTTATTAAATTCTCTTCTTTCATTTAATACCTCAATTCAAAATTCAGCATTCAAAATTCATAATTTTAATTTATAATTCAAAATTCATAATTTAAAATTTTGAATAATGTAATTGTATACAACATCTGCAAGTTCTTCTGCGGAAAATTTATCAGTATCCAAAATGAGATCGGGTTCTTTTGGTTCTTCATACGGTTCGTGAATCCCAGTAAGGTTTTTAATCTCTCCTTTTTTTGCTTTCTCATAAACTCCTTTATAATCTCTTTGCATACATGTTGACAAGTCTGCTTTTACATATATCTCAATAAAGTTTTTGGTATTGTTCCTAATAAATTCTCTTATTTCCTCATATGGGGAAACAAATGAAGCTATCACTGAAATTGAATTGGATTGTAATGTTTTTATCAAAAATGCCACCCTTTTAAGATGTAATATCCTTTCATCCTTTGAATATCCAATTTCAGGAATCATTTCTCGGATATCCCTACTATCAAGTCTTTGAAGTAAAAGATGATCATATTTTTCTAACTTTTTATAAACCAAATCCGCAATAGTGGTTTTACCAGATAATGGCAGCCCTGTAAACCACAAAACAAATGGTTCTATTTTCTTTTTTCCATATTTTATATTGCTCCAAATACGCTCATGTACAAAATATATAGCTATCTTAGTGATGCTCTCAACCACTCCTGCCGCTATTGCCAAATCAAGCCTACCAAAAAAGGCAAAAACAATTATGGTCGTTGTGGCAGTAGCAAAAATTCTCCAGGAAATTGCTTTTAATAATGAGCGTCGTTTGGTTTCTATATACATAGTTTTAAGTTTTAAGTATTAAGCGTTAAGCATTAAGTAATAAGCATTAAGTTCTTAGCACTTAGTGCTTAGCGCTTAGTTCTTAGTGCTTTGCGCTAATACTTTTTATAATTATTTTTTAGTCCTGTTAGCATTTTCAAAATCTCATTTAATTCCTTAACCCATTTTAAACCTAATTGTTTTTCTATGTAGTCAATTTCTATCCCTACATATATTTGTGTCATTAATTCTGCACAAGAGCCTTTAGCAATCTCAATAAACCTAATCTTCTCTTTATCAGATTCTTTCTCCATTCCTTCTGCAATATTAGAAGCTATTGACAAGCTACTTCTTGTTATCTGATCTTTATAACCATAATCTTTCAACTCTCTAAAATATTTGTATATTTCAACTGAAAGTCGACAACTCCTTTTCCATACATCCAAATTTTCACATTTCATTTTAAACCCTTAAATAGCGCTAAGCGTTAAGTGTTAAGCATTAAGTTCTTAGTATTTAGTACTTAGCGCTTAACTCTTAGCACTTATCTCTTAATGCTTAGTGCTTAGTGCTTAGCACTATAAAATATGGATTTAGCAGATTTTCTTTATTATATTTTAAAGGCGTCAGGTATTGGGTATTTGGTTGAGGATTTTGGATGTTGAATTTTGGATGTTGAATTAAATTTGAACGTTGAACATTGAACGTTGAACTATCATACTGATATATTTCCCCACCTGCTTCTTTAACAATGGCATGAGCTGCAGCAGTGTCCCATTCCATCGTAGGGCCAAGGCGTGGGTAAATATCAGCTTTGCCTTCAGCTACCAGACAAATTTTTAAGCTGCTCCCTTTTGAAATAAATTTTAAATTTTGAATTTTAGATTTTAAATTATCAATAAATTCCTGTGTTTCTTTATTAATATGCGATCTACTTGCAACTACTATTAAATCTTTATCATCTCTTTCAACAGGTAACTTAACCGAACTTTCTATAAGTTCTTTAATTCCCCATTCACTATTCACTACTTCACCATTCACTGCCTTATACGCTCCCAATCCTTTTGCAGCATAATATAATGTATTAATCGCTGGTGCATATACAACACCGAGAACTGGCGTATCTTTATGAATTAAAGCAATATTGACAGTAAATTCACCATTCTTTTTTATAAACTCTTTTGTACCATCTAAGGGATCAACTAACCAAAAAAGCTCCCAATCTTTGCGTTCGCTGTAAAGTATTTCTTTGTTTTCTTCACTTAGGATGGGGATGCGTATAGGTGTGGGTGTAGGTGTGAGTTGGCTGAGACCTTTGCAAATAATTTCATTCGATATTCTGTCTGCTTCCGTTAAAGGGCTTTTATCATCCTTATATTCTACTGAAAAATCTTTTTTGTAGGTCTCCATAATTTTATTGCCAGCTTCTAAGGCAATTTTAATCACATTTGATAATATAGCCGTAAATGAGTGAATAAGTGAGTTATTTTTGTTCATTTGTTTTCCTCTTTTTGATATTAGTTAGTTAATAGTTAGTTCATTGTTAGTTCGTTGTTAGTTATGGTTAGTTTGTGGTTATTCATTGGTTATTTATTGTAATTCATTGTAATTCATGGTAATTCGTGGTAATTTATTATCCATTATGTATTGGTGCAATTTAAAATTCATTGGGTACATTATCTGTTTTTTAATAATTTATCAATTTTTTTATACTCATCTGGTTGATTTATGGTTATAGTTCCATCTGGAAGTTGATAAAAGATAACCCCATTTAAACTATAAACATTTGGTATTCCTTTTTTTAAACTTTCTTTCTGAGCCTCTTTTACCGCTTTATTCCCTATACGCAAAATTTCCATCCCTATAGAAAATTTTTCAATCTCTTTCATTGACAACCTCTAAAAATTTATTAAAAACATTTTCATTGATAATATTAACTTTTTTATTTTGAAATATAGCAACCTGTTCAAAATCATCATCGGTATTATTTATAAGATAACAAATATCAGATAAATATCTATATTTTGTATAAAATAAATTTAGACTTCTATAAAATCTCCTGATTATATCAATCTCAGGAACATAATGCCCACCTTTCAATAACCTATTTTTTACTCTCTCAATACATATTTTAGGATTTTCAAGAAAAATATATATTACAATTACCTCATATTTTTCATTCTTTGCATATCTAATAATTCTTTCAAAATACTTACCTGACATTGTAGTTTCAATGATAA
>NZ_JAQNCS010000025.1:0-17732 GCF_049472655.1 Deferribacter abyssi | reverse complement strand
GCTTTTGCTCATTTCACCTTTTCTTACAAGTGATAAAATATGATGATAAAAACCGTTGATCTCATTCTGGCTTAAATTGTTAAGATCTTTAAGAGTCGTTCTCTCTTCCAAAAATGGGAAAAAATAATTTTTTAGCAGTCGATAATCTTGCTTAACAGTCGTTTTACTGCCTGTCACTCGATACCGTCTAACAAATTGATCCCACAATCTCATTTTATTTCCCCAGATAATAATTTGTTACATCAATTCTGTGATGTCCAAGCTCTTCGGAGATTATCATCCTGGCTTCATAATCAAGGTCTTTTGCTTCATCTATACTTATCTGATAATATTCTGCCATAACTTCAAGATAAGACCCGTTTGTAAAACCTGATACAACCGGTGCATCAAAGCCCGTCAGTTCAAGATACCTATTTTGAGCATAAGCATGCCTCTCACCATGAAAATGATAATTACAATTAAATCTTTCATTAAAGTCTTTTACAACATTGTAGGCAAAATTCTGCCATTTGTTAAATGAATAATCATCAGGAATGAGAGACTTTGTATAACCAAATTCATTTTTTAAATTTTTAGCATAGCTTAAAAGTTCATAACCTTTTTCATCACGGATAGGCACTTGTCTTGGCTGCCCACCTTTTGTCCCCTTTACTACGTCAAGTAAGTGATCTCTTTTGTGAATACCTTTTGCATCATGCAAAGCCGATTCTTTAAATCTCAAACCAAATTCTCTTTCCATTTCAACCTGAATCCGTAATGCCTCAAATCTATGATCACCAGTTGATATAAATTTCTCTGTCAGATAGTTAGTAAACTGCTTATGAAGATTGTAGTTTACACTTCTGTCTATGTTGTAATATCTTGTTCCTCTGTTCAATCCTTCTGCTTCTGCTGAAAGCTTTAAGGTATCTTGCCCATAATGATCAAAAATCCTATTTAGCGAAGAAATTATATTAGCTGCATGTGCTTTTGAAATGTCGCCATCTCCTACTTCATCGCGAAGGTATTGAGCAAACTCTTTCATGTGTTCTGGATGAAGTTTTGCAAGGTTTTTTAACTCCAGCTCTTCCTTTGCGAACTTTGCAAGTTTTCTGATTGCTGTTACAGTCTTTTTGATTGTTCCCTCATTACCTGACCTCACAACTTCTTTTGCCAGTCTAAATGCTGCAGGTTTCCTCGATAAATCTTTTTCTCCAATAAAATTTCTCTTCAACTTTACCTTCATGGTCCCCTCCTTTTTAGTTCTCCTTACCTTTCAAAAATAATTAAGAACACAGGTCAATGAAATTTTTACTATTTCTTGCATCATTATTATAAGTAATATAAAATGAACAAACGATACGGAGGGATATTGTATGTCATTTGAATTAAAAAGGATGCCAACACATCCCGGGGAAATCTTAAGAGAAGAGTTTTTAATTCCACTTGGGATGTCGCAAATGAAACTGGCAAAAGAATTACATGTTACATACAGAAAGATAAACGAAATAATAAATGAAAAGCGATCTATCAGTCCTGATATGGCACTGAGATTGGCCAAATATTTCGGTACTACTCCAGAGTTTTGGATGAATTTACAGATAAAATACGATCTTTATAAAGCAAGTAAAAAGACTAAAATTGAACAGATTACACCTTTAGCAAAGGGAAATTAAAAGCGCAGGGTCATCACCCTGACAATTTTATTCAATTTTTCTTAATTTTTCTCATCACCGTGATTGCCTGAGCCGATGCAATGAACCTTTTTAGCGATAATCCTACGAGTTTTAAGGCACCCGTACAGCCCTCGGCAATCTATATTGAACCGGACGAACCGGATTATAAGGGGTAATTTCCGATGGTAGATAGCGTGAATATCGGCACTTTCACGGTTACAGACAACATGACCGTTGTTGAAAAAGTAGCATGTTATCTGTTTATCTGCCACCTAATCCAATTTTTCTGTTTTTTCTGTGTAATCAAATAGGTTATTATGGAAGTATTTACAATAAGTTATGCGATCATCCGTCAATCGTTCACCTTGTCAAGCAAGGTGAACGATTGACTACTTCCTCAAGCTTACAAAAAACTTTCCTGAAATTTCCTAAAATAAATCAAAAGAATGTCAGAATATACCTGCGGTATTTCCTTGTAATCAAAAGTTTTATCCGCACAGCGGTAATGAAGTTACTTTGTACAGTATGACCTATATAAAAATGTGCAAGCACTTTTTTATTCAGAATTATGTACTGTTATTCATTTTTTTCAGAAAACTGTTCTAACGCTACTTATTAACCACTTAATCGCCACTTTTTATCTACATATTTGCTACTTTTTATTGACCTGTGCCTTTTAATAATTGTTGTAGAATTGTTGTTTATGAAGGAGGGAGGGATGAAGAAAAAATATACTTTTACAGCGAATAGTGATTATAACAGCACGCTTATGGATTTTTTAGAAAATATTCCTCAACCATATCGAGGAAATGTGATTATTGATATGTTAACCGATTATCTGATATTAATACAACAAAGAGCAGTAGATACTCCACACTCAAAATATTTAAAAAATAAAAAAAATGATGATGTAAAACAAACAGATAATCCTGTATTTAAAGAAAAAGCTCCTCTACCCAAGATAAAAAAAGAAAAAGAGAAAAACATCATCAATATAAATGATATTGATCTCTCTTACGACGATTTAATGAGTGAATTTGATGAATAGAGGGCAGCTTTTACTGCCCTTTGCTGTTGATTTGATTTTGCATGATATAGAAAAATCCTCTTGCATTACTAAATTCAGAATTAGTAGGAATGTAAATGAGATTATAATATTTTTCAGGCAGAAAATCCTTGATATGATAAGCTCCCCCACCAGCAAGAATGATGATGTCAGACTTTTTTATTTTATCATCATACATGCCTATCAAATTTTGAATAATTGTATCAGCATACCACCTTTTAAGCTTTGAGATTTCTTCTGTCAATGAAATCTCCTTCCCATATAAAGTGATACATTCTTGTGTTAATGCAGAAATGGTTTCCTGCTCAGTCAATTCCAGTTCATATTTAGACTGAATTATTTTTTGTAATTCCACTACCAGCATACTCAGACCTTTTTTAATCATCCCTCTTGAGTCAGCTTTTTTTACCTTACCGTTTTGAATGACAATGAATTCAATTGTATTGTATCCTACATCGACAACAATTCCATTGGTAATAGCAACATTATCTGTAAACAGATAGTCAAAAAAACATCCTACGCCTTGTGCAAAGATTTTTACATCAGCAGATATTGAGATATCATTAACAGCGAATTTTTTTAATCTATGATGCATATTATCAATTTTTTCCCTGGTATAGTAAGATAAAGGTAGACCAAGACCAATCACCGTATTCGAATAATCAATATTAAATTTCTCAATGATGTAATAAAGAACCAATGGAGAATATTTGTACAAGAATTCATAACTTGTGGTAACAATTGCATTCGCTTTTGCAATATCTCCTACAGAGTATAATTGCCCTTCAAAAGAGAAAGATATTTCTTTTTTAAATAAGGTCCCATCTGAATAGTTTTCAGATGAAATCGATGCAATTGCGGTAGGAAACTTTTCCTGCCGCAATCCGCCACCTTCAGAGAACACTACCTTAACATCACCATAGCCGATATCAACACTAACAACCTTTCTCATAAAACCCTCATTCTACAAAAATCCCTTTCTTCTGAGAAATTATAAGACAACAAGTCAATGAAAAATTTATAAAAACTTTTTTCAAATCATCGTAGAATTTTTTATTATTTGTGATATAATTTATCCATTAATGAGTTAGGTGGGTATCTTGAGTAATTTTATTACTAATCATTCTGAAAAGAAATTAAGTAAGAGGATAAATACTCTCATTACAGCAAGTAATGAATTAAAATTTCTTGTAGGATTCTTTTATTTTTCTGGAATTCGTGAACTAATTGATTCTTTAAAAATAAACAATAAAACATTTTTGAAAATTTTAGTGGGTTTAAATGTTGATAAAATTAACGGGAAAATTATTGAAGTTGATAAAGTATCTGAGCAAATGTCTTTGCAAGAATTTATAGAAAATTATTTATCGGATGTAAAATCAGCAATTAATAATGATGAGTTTGATAATAAGGAGTTTTATGAGCAGGTAAAATTTTATATTGAACTTATTATTAATGACCGGGTTATTATCAGAAAAACAAGAGAACCAAATCATGCAAAGCTTTATCTTTTTAAATTAGATGAGACTCAAGTAGGTAAGAGAAATCTATTTATTACAGGCAGTAGCAATCTCACAAAATCAGGCTTAACCTCTCAAAATGAGTTTAATGTTGAAATAAGTGACTATGGTTTTAAAGATGCTGAAAAATATTTTGATGAGTTATGGGAAGACTCAGTTGAGATTACTGAGCGAAATGAAATTAAAAAGCAGTTAGTAGGAATAATTAAGAACGAAACACTGATAAAAGAAATAACTCCCTTTGAGGCTTACTGTTTTGTATTGAAAACCTATATTGATACTTATGAAGAAACTCAGAAAAAAGTTGATATCAAAAGCATTATAAAAAGTGCTGGATATAAACCTTATAATTATCAAATTGATGCTGTAAAACAAGCCCTATCGATAATTGAAAAACACAACGGAGTGATAATTGCTGACGTGGTTGGTCTTGGAAAAACTGTTATTGCATGCCTAATAGCTGCAGCTTCTAAAAAAAGAGGTATAGTAATATGTCCTCCTGGATTGGTTGGAGATGAAAATAAAACTGCTGGTTGGAAAAAATATCTTGAGGATTTCAGATTATTTGACTGGGATGTCAGATCCGTAGGGAAGCTTGAAGAAGTATTAGACTATGTAAAAAGACACGATGATATAGAGATGATTATTGTGGATGAAGCTCACAGGTTTAGAAATCAAGATACTTATAATTATCATTTGTTAGAAAATATATGCAGAAATAGAAATGTGGTACTTTTAACAGCTACACCTTTTAATAATAGACCCAATGATATTTTTTCGTTGCTCAAGCTCTTTATAATACCAAAAAAGTCTACCATTACGATAGATAATAACTTGGAGTTCTTGTTTGCAAAGTTGGAAGCTTTATTTAAAGATTTAGGGTATATCAAAAGGCACTACAATAGTGTTGATCCTCAAAAAAAGAATACCGCTTTGAAAAAATATGAGAAAATATACGGTAAAAAAACAATTGATTTATCAGATATAGAAAGTGACATAAGACACATTTCAATGCTTATTAAAAACTATATCGAACCAGTAACAATAAGAAGAAACAGATTGGATTTGATTAAAAATCCAAAATACAAAAAGGAAATAAAAGACCTATCAGAAGTTCAGCCTCCCATTGAGTGGTTTTATGAGTTAACAAAAAATCAAAGCCTTTTCTATGACAAAGTAATTAACGAGTATTTCAGCGGAATTGAGCTTGGCGGCAAGTTCCACGGTGCAATTTACAGACCATTTGAATATGAGAAATCTGTAAGTTTAGATGATGAAAACAGAGGAAAGGATGACTTTAGAGAGTATATGCAGCAAAGGAACTTATTTGATTTTATGAGGAGGATGATTGTAAGAAGATTTGAAAGTTCCTTTGGCGCTTTTGTAAAGTCTATAGAGAATTTTCTCAGAATACATAAACTTGTATATGAGTTTATAGAAAAAACAGGAGAATATATACTTGATAGATCTCTGATAGAAAAAATATATGATGCTGATTTAGATGAAATTGAAGAAGCTTTAAAAGAGTATGAGGAAAAAATAATCAAATATGGAAAGAAAAGTGATATTTATCCAAAGAAGCATAAACGCTATAAAGTAGAAAAATTTAAAAATAAGAATTTTCTAAAAGATATTAATGAAGATATTTTGCTTTTTGAATCAATCCTTGAAGATGTAAAATCCTTAAAACTTACTCAAAATGATCCGAAAATTGAGAGCCTCATCGCAAATATTAAAAAGATATTCGAAAAAGAGCCTGATAGAAAAGTAATAATTTTTTCTGAATTTACTGATACAGTTAGGTATTTGGCTGGGCCGTTAAATAAAGCTTTTAATAACAGAGTGTTAGTCGTTGACGGCGCTCTTGGAGTAACAAAGGCTAAAGAAATTTATGAAAACTTTGATGCCTCATATGAAAAGAAAAGTAACGATTATGACATTTTACTATGTACAGACAAAATTTCTGAAGGATTTAATCTTAACAGGGCGGGAATAGTTATAAATTATGACATTCCATGGAATCCGGTAAGGGTTATTCAGCGGCTTGGTAGAATCAATAGAATAGGTAAAAAGGTATTCGACAAATTATACATAGTAAATTTTTTCCCAACTGAGAAAGGTGCAAATATTGTAAAATCCCGAGAAATAGCTGCAAACAAAATGTTTATGATTCATAATATATTGGGAGAGGATGCAAGGATTTTTGATGAAAGTGAAGAAATTAGCCCATCAGAACTTTATTCCAAAATAATGACTAACCCAGAAGAGCTTGAAGAAGAAAGTTTTTATACAAAAGTTCTCAATAAATATGAAGAAATCAAAAAAAAGTATCCTCAAGTCATTGAAAATATACAAAAGTTTCCTTATCGCATAAAGGTTGCCAAGAAATATGAAAAAGATGAGCTTTTAGTTTTTTATAAGAAAAATAGGTTATTTGTTCTTGGAATTGATTATAATAGTCCTGACAAAAAAATTAAAAGTTTTTCATTAGAAGAAGTTATCCCAAGAATAGAAGTTGATTATGATGAGCAGAGAATAGCTTTTAGTGAGAGTTTTTGGGATGAGTATGAAAAAATTAAAAATTACAAAGAGCCGTATCGCAAACCTACTTCAGAACTAAGCATAGAAAAAAAAGCTTTTAATAATATTGACTACTTGTTGAGCCTAAAAGATGAAAAGATTTTTAAATATTTAAAATTTTTAAGGTCATTAAAAGAGGATATGCTAAATTATGGTACATTGTCAGATTATACACTTCGTTTGATTGCAAACTTAGATCCCAAAGATTCCGAAAAGTTTTGGAATGAGCTTGACAATCTCTATAATACTCTTGGTGAAGATTATCTTGAAAAACTAAAAAATAGAGAACTAAATCTTAAAAGAGAGATAATCATTGCTATTGAGAACAGAAATATAGGGGTATGATATGGATATCAAAAAAAGACTTCAAGAAATCATAGAAAATTTTAACATCAATAAATTTCATAAAGTTTTTGAAGATAAGAATTATGCTTACACCCGTATAAATGAACATCTTGATTATGCAGAATTCAAGAAAGAGGGGTTTTCCGATTTATTATTGCTTGGTGAAATGCCCATAGATGAGATAGATACTCTGGCAGTTGTTGGTGTAAAAGTAAATAAAACACTTACTGAAAGAAGTGGAAAGAGAAAGCAGTTTGATCTTGCCAAAAAGATTTTAAAAGATAATTGGCATTATAAAGCAGGGATTTTTATTTTTTATGATGACAAAGGTGATTTTAGATTTTCTCTTATTCACAAAATACATGAAGGTAAAAAGGAAAAGCTCAGTAGTTATAAAAGGTACACTTATTTTGTTTCCAAAAACTTTACAAATAAAACTTTTATCAACCAGCTAAATGAAGCTGATTTTACCTCTCTACAAAGTTTAAAAGAAGCGTTTAGCTTAGCTAAAGTTACTAAAGAGTTTTACAGCGAGATTTCAAATTGGTTTCATTATGCTTTGGACAAAGTGAAGTTTCCCAATGATTTACCGGAGCTAAAAGACACAGAACAAAGAAATAAAATAAATCTTATCAGATTATTAACAAGACTGATTTTTGTATGGTTTATTAAAGAGAAAGGTCTAATTCCAGAAAAAATCTTTGACGAAGAATTCTTAAGAAAGATTTTAAAGGATTTTAAATCATCATCAAACTCACATTATTTCTACAACGCCATTCTACAAAATCTCTTTTTTGGTACACTGAATAGACCTATTGATGATAGAGGCTTTGCAGAAAACAAAGATTTCTTGGAAAATAGGACAACATATTGGATAACAAATTATTACCGATACGAAGAAATGTTAAACATCAGTAAAGAAGAGTTTAAAAAGCTTTTTGATATCACCCCATTTTTAAATGGTGGTCTTTTTGAGTGTCTTGATATGGAAATAGAAGGCAAGAAAGTATATATAGATGGATTTTCAAGAAATCCTAAAAAGAGAGCAATAGTTCCTGATTATTTATTCTTTAACGAGGAGAAAAGAGTAGATTTATCAGAATTTGGCCTCGGCAAATCGGTTAATTTTAGAGGTCTTATTGGTATTTTAAAGTCATACAACTTTACCATTGATGAAAATTCTCCTTTTGATGAAGAAGTCGCGTTGGATCCTGAGCTTCTTGGGATGGTTTTTGAGAACTTGTTAGCATCCTATAATCCAGAGACTTCTGAAAGCGCAAGAAAAGCAACTGGTAGCTATTACACCCCAAGGGAAATAGTAAACTTTATGGTGGATGAATCTCTATTTTATTATTTAAAAAATAAAATCACAGAGTTAGATAATGACACTTTAAGATCAATAATCTCCTACAATGATGAAGAAATAAATTTATCTGATTCTATTAGGAGCAAAATTGTAAAAGCCATAGCAGAGCTAAAAGTCATAGATCCAGCCTGTGGTTCAGGTGCTTTTCCTATGGGTATGCTGCACAAACTTGTCTATATCCTGCAAAAAGTTGATCCAGATAACAAGCTTTGGGAAAATATACAAATTGAAAATGCGATAAAAGAGACTGAAGAAGTTTTTCATAGTGAAAGTGATAAAGCTGAGCGAGAAAAACGATTAAAAGAGATTAATGAAGCTTTTGATAAGCAAGTAAATTATCCTGACTATGCAAGAAAACTTTATTTAATTGAAAACTGTATATATGGCGTTGATATACAGCCAATAGCTGTACAGATAAGTAAATTGAGATTTTTCATATCTCTTGTAGTAGATCAAAAAGTTTATGATACGAAAGAAAATAGAGGTATTTTAGCTTTACCAAACCTTGAGACAAAATTTGTAGCTGCAAATACTCTTATTCCCATTACAACAGGTGGGCATATAGCGTACACTCCTGAAGTTGAAAGAATAGAAAATGGAATAAAAAATCTCAGACATAGATATTTTTCTGCAAAAACATCAAGTGCTAAAAAATCTATTAGGGAAAAAGATAAAAAATTAAGACAACAGTTGAAAAAGGAACTTATGGAATTGGGTTTGACTGAAAATACCAGTTCATTGATTGCAAAATATGACATTTTTAATCAGAATACTTATGCTAATTGGTTTGATCCTGAATGGATGTTTGGAGTTTCTGATGGATTTGATATTGTTATTGGTAATCCACC
Organism: Deferribacter abyssi; assembly: GCF_049472655.1. NCBI lineage: Bacteria > Pseudomonadati > Deferribacterota > Deferribacteres > Deferribacterales > Deferribacteraceae > Deferribacter > Deferribacter abyssi. The sequence continues at coordinate 8,352 of NZ_JAQNCS010000025.1, read as the reverse complement.
GTACATTAAAGAATACACTCATAAAAAAGCATTTGATGGTTTAAGAAATTCTCCTTATTACAAAGGAAAAATGGATATTTGGTATTTTTTTGTTTGTGTAGGAATCGATTTGTTGAAAAATGGAGGAATTTTAACATTTATTGCACAAAATAATTGGACAACTAGTTTTGGAGCTTCAAAAATGCGGGACAAAGTTATTAAAGAAACAAAGATACTCCAATTGATTGATTTTAATGATTATAAAATATTTAAAGATGCGGGTATTCAAACAATGATTATGATATTTCAAAAAGACAATAAGACAGATAATTATACCTTTGATTTAAGAAGGATTATTAGCAAAAAACCAACTTTTAAAGATGTATTAGACTTATTACAAAGAAATCCAAATCCTAACAATGAGTATTTAACGCCTATTATAAATAGAAAAAACTTTATAGGTAAGAGTATAAGTATCTCGGATGATTTAACCGAATCAGTTCTCCAAAAGATTTCAGAAAAAGGTTGCATTAATTTAACTGAAAATGAAATTTCTCAGGGTATTGTTATACCTCAAGATTATGTAATAAACAGACATTTAAACTTTATTGGGGATAAGGCCAACATAGGAGATGGAATTTTTGTAATAAGTGAAAAAGAAAAAAACAATATTTCTTTTAATAAAAATGAATTAGAAATAATAAAACCGTATTACACCACGAAAGAATTAAAGAAGTATTATGGTAATATAAAGAATTCTGAATGGATAATATATACCGATTCGTCTTTCAAAAATGTATTAAAAATGAAATATTATCCCAATATCAAAAAGCACTTGGATAAATTTCAGGCTGTTATAACATCAGATAATAAACCATATGGTTTACATAGAGCACGGAATGAATGGTTTTTTCAAGGTGAAAAAATTATATCTGTTAGAAAGTGTGAAGAACCAACCTTTACTTATACGGATTTTGATTGTTATGTTTCAGCAACTTTTTATATAATAAAAACTGATAGATTCAATTTAAAGTTTTTGACAGGCATCCTAAACTCTAAATTGATTAAGTTTTGGTTAAGGCATAAAGGAAAAATGCAAGGTAAAAACTTTCAAATTGATAAAGAACCTATGCTAAACATTCCCTTGCCATCAGTTAAACTAGAAAATCAGAATATAGTTTTACAAATAGAGGCTTTAGTTGAAAAAATTATTGCTACAAAAAAAGAAGATTTTGAAGCAGATATAAGTGAACTAGAAAGAAAAATTGATGTTTTGGTTTATCAATTGTATGAGTTAACAGATGAAGAAATTGAAGTGATTGAAAATGAAAAATAGAAATAAAGCTAGTAAGAAAGGATATGTCAACCTATTTTTGTTTTAGTGATGAAGCTGGCTATTATAAACAGGATATGTCTAATAGACAATTACGTAGTCATCCATTTTATGTTAGAGTAACTCTAATGATGAACTCTAATGAGTGGAAAACACTTAATGATGAGTTTCGTAAACTTAAAGAAGAATATAACCTTCCATTAGCAAAAGAATTAAAATGGTCGTATCTTTGGTTACTACGGAAATTTAAAAATAAAGAGATACCAGATGATCATGAAATCAAATTTTTAGATAATTTTAATTATCACACATTAGTTGAATTTGTAGAAAAATCTTTAATGTTAATTAATAGGCTGAAATATAAGAAAATTATTGTAACCTATACAAGAAATTCAAAAAATTATAAAATTAAAGAAAAGGAAATGTTAAAATTCCATTTGCAAGAACATCTTCAAAGAATTCAAATGGAATTACAATTTAATAGAGAAAACTTGGCTGTGCTTTTTATCGATCCAATTAATAATGAGAAAAATGAGTTTTTGAGAAAAATTTATTTTGATTTATACAACAATGGTGACTTCATTAAAAATTATAATTGTATTAAAGATAGTTTGAATATTGAAAATTCACATCATTCAGTAGGTATTCAAATTACCGATTATATTGCAGGTGTATTCTTATCTTTTTTAAAATCATCTAAAAGGGAAAAAAATTATTTTCAGGGAATGCAAATGTTTTTTAATTATATTTATCCTAACCTTAGACGTGTTTTAAATGGAAATGTTATAGGTTATGGAATAAGAGAAGTTCCAAAAGATGACGAAGAAAGACAATGGTGTATGAAAAAATTAAAAGAATTAGAATCTGTGACCCTGTAACGTAATTTGTGTAAAATCCTTCTTAGCCCCATTAAGGCATATTAACCATTCGTAAACCTACCAACTCTCCTCTAAAATAAATATATTGTTGTGGGGATATAGAAAATCTGTCCCTATAAGAAGAGCTTACACAGTTTTTATTACAGGGTCTTGAAATTCCAATATAATGAAATAACTGCCAAACAAAGTGTCTTTTTACCTCTTATTACAGTTATTGTTTCTATTATGTTCAAAATTTTCTAAAGCTTTGTTTAAATCTTTTTTTAATATATTTAGTAGCTTAATTAAAAAATTGTAATTGTCCAAATTATAGTCATCATTAAAATAGTCCTTATTTTTGACATCCCATAAATGAATATTGTCTCTCAAAGCTTTTATTTTTAATAATTTATTTTGAAGTTCTGGTGGCATACGAATTAGACCTTTTTGACTTAAAGTATATAGTAGTTTTTCAAATGGATATTTGTTTGCTTTTTTAAGATAAAAATTACAGCTATCATTGTTTTTACAAACTCTATTATTTACCATACAATATGAATGACATTTATTAGCAATTCCATATAGAAGTGATTCAATAATTGAAAAGATGTTAATTATAGCAAACTTATAAAAAACTTTTCCAACTGATAATCTAATGTTGAAGCGATTTAATATATAATTAAACAGGTCTGATGCTTGTAATGCATAAGAAATATTTTTTACCAAAACTTCGTCTTCAAGCAAATCATATAATTTATACTTTTGTTCAAAGTAGTGAACAGTTCGGATATATCTTCTTGGTATCCGAATCTTTTCATCAGGCTTAAGGGGTATATTTTGATTTGGTATATCAATTCCATTATCCCTAAGAAAATTCTCTATATCATTAAGCTCTTCTGAAATCTTTTTTAATCTAGCTTTGAATTTTAATTCAAATCCATTCATGATTATTATTTTGACTTTTCATAATAATTTTAATTAATGATTATTTTATGTCAAGAAAATATTCTAGCAAATTTGCTTGGCAAAACTACTGATAAATAGAACATCCTACATCATATGATATACTGATATTGAAATTTGATGAAGATTTATAACAAAACTAAAAAATAAATGGGTTCATCACCGCTTCAAAGGAAGCGGGAGAGGATTTGTCCGTGGGCTGCATGATTAAATATAACTATTTTAAAGTAAGAAACAAGTGTTAAGAATAAAGCGACAAATAAGTGACTCTTTAAAAGATTTGCCTTGTTAGAAGTGACCACGCTTAAAATAAACCTCTTACCTTTGCCGTACACCAGGGCGAGATTGCGGTTATGCATAGAACCACGAGAAACAAATCTCCTTTTTTAACATTAAACACTTGCATAACATCCTTCCAAGATTTGCCTGCAATATAATGTCCAAAAATAAATTCAAATAGCAATGTAAGCACCACCCAAAACAGTCCAATTGTAATATATATTTTTGGCTCTGATGTACTAATAAATGGGATAAAAATTAATGAGACCACAAAAACAATAATTGCCAATGAAACACCGCTTAGAGGTAGAGCTAGATCTGATCCAATTATTGGAACTAGTATTTTCTCACGAAGCGCACCATTCATAATCGCAGCAACAACGATAACAAACCATATTCCCGTTGCTTTAAGTAGTATGCCAATCATTCGATTTATTGCTCCTAAATTATTATATTGCAGCCATCTGAACGTAAAATCTATATAAATTTTATCATTAGAGAGTTACTTCGTCAATTTATGGTGCATTGTAATATTTAATTAAAATGTCAGTTGTAATAAATGGCAACTACCTGAAATTTCCATCCTCAAATATGTACAAATCATATATTTTAAAAAAAATAATGAAAAATTTTAAAAAATTTTCTGAAAATTCGTAATTTTACATTGACTATCTTTTTTATTTCTATCGAAGCCAATCAATAAGAAAGGAAGGAGGTGAAATTATCAATTTTAAAAAACAGATTGGCTTGGAGTGTTTTTAAAAATGGAGGTGAAAAAATGAAAAAAACTTACAGAATTTATAATTCTACGTTTAGTTGTTATGATTATTATGAGGTTGATTATGACTTGGTAGCTAAAGCTTTAAATGAAAAATGGTCTATCGATGAATTTGTTGAAGAGATTGGAATGGGAATTGATGGTTTTAAAACTATTCTGTATTTTAATCCTATTGATCTAAAATACGAAGTGCACTTGCTCTCTTCAAATGAATTCTTGGCACCACCTGATTGTTATTTCTTATATCCCGTCTATGTATTACATGGAAAATATGATGTTCCGTTAACATACGAAGAGATTATTTCCAATAATTGGGAAGAGTTATTAGAAGAATTCAAAGAGTTTAAAGATTTTATTTCTACTAATTTCCCAAAATACCTCAATGATGTCCCCGATTGTGATACTACCGAGGAAATTTTGGACGAGATTGATGAGATTTATTTTGATTTGAGGTGGGATTTATGGAGCTATTGTCTTATAAAATACTATCTTTCCGAGGAGATTAGGGAAAGTTTTCCTGCTGTGGCTAATATACGCAGTTATATTGAAGAAAGTCTTGAGCCCTATGATGATATGAATGATGAAGAAGAGGATTAACAAACTAAAAAGCTAACCGATTGGAGCAGTATCTTTTGCTGCTCCAATTTTTATTCGGTGTTTATAATTAATAGTTATGTATTGATAAAAATTATAATGCTTTAATGAACTCAAATTTTTTTGACACTTATACCACTTGGTTGTCCAACTAAAAAGTTATAATTTGATTGTTGAAAAACATTGACATTCCATATTCTGGAATATAGAATAAAATTATGAAGTCAAAAGATTCAATTGCAAGAAATATACTTGTATTATCTGGTATCTTATTTGCTCAGAACAATTGGACATACAAAAGCCTTGGCGATATGCTTTCATTAAGTGCTTCAAGAGTTCATGATGCTGTAAAAGAACTTGTAAAATCCAATTTAATTGTAAAAACACAAGATAATATATTTAAACCAATTAAGAAAAATTGTTTTGAATTTTTTGTGTATGGAATACCTTATATTTTTCCTTTAAAAATTGGAGGAGAAGTTAGGGGGATACCTGCTTTCATTAGCGCAAAACCTGTTAGCGATAAAATAGTAGGTAATAGAATATATGTTTGGCCTTACTCAGAAGGCAATACTTTTGGTTTATCTATCGAACCAATTCATAAGAATGTACCCAAAGTTGCAATGGTTAGTGACAACTTGTATATGTTTTTTGTTATTCTGGACTGTTTACGGAGTAATAAAAGGCGGGAAAAGGATATTGCAAAAAAAGAATTACAAAAAATTTTAAATTTACAAATTATAGATGAGAACAAACATAACAATCCTTAAATATGCCGTTTTTAACAATTTGAACCCTTACGATTTCCTCTGTCAACTTTCAAAAAAAATAGATATAAGAAGTGCTTAAAGTGTCCGAATAAAACGATACGAAACGATATGGGCTATGACTAATTAAAGGTTATTATCATTTCAAATTATTATCAAAGGAAATTGAGTCTTTTTCTTTTCTTAAAATTCTTTCAACCATATTTCTAATATGGGGTCAACAAGCATCCATAACTTTGAATCTTTTTTTTCTATTAAATCAAGAGACTGCAATTTTTTTATAGAATTCTGTATAGCACTTATAGAACCAAGATTATATTTGCGCATATATTCTACAGCAAAAGGTGATTTTGTAGGCTCAATAGCAATAGCTCTCAATAACTGAATTTGTTTAGATGATAACCCTTGAATTACTGCTTCGTAAATTGGCTTTTCAGACAACAACATTTCATTAAATGCTATTTTTAGCACTTTTTCATCAACCTTGTTTTCTGCTAAATCAAAAACATAATAACAATATTTTTGCGAATAATAAGGATGGCATTTTGTTACTTCAAGAATGTTATCTATCAAACTTTCTGGAAAAGTCTTACCGTTTTGTTTAAATTGCTTTTTGATAAAATCTTTTAATTCATCATAAGGCAGAGCCTTTAATTCATATAAGTTTGCACTCTGATAAAAAGGGCGCTTAATATTACTAAACATATCTAATAAAATTCTTCTTCTACTACCAACAAACATAACGCTAATATTAAAAGTCTGAATATACCTCCTTAAAATGGCTTCAATCTGCAAAGAATTATCAATCTCGGTTATTTCTTGAAACTCATCAAAAGCAATATGAAGTTTTAACTCATTGTCGTTAACGATTTTTGATACAGATTCTAAAACATCTTCTAATAAATCAAGTCCATATAGGTTAGTAGATTTTGTCACACTAATAGTTACTCCACCAGAAGGATCTGGCTGAATTGTAGGCTTAAAAGAAGCAATTAATCGCATAAATTTATTTAATAATTTTTCATTTGAATAAACTATTTTATACAGGCTTTTTGATATTTTAGTCGCTATATCTTCAACAGAAGTAACTCCAAATAAATCACAGTAAACAGTTAAAAAACCCTCTTTCTGAATGAGGTGCTGAACTCTTTTTACCAGAGAAGTTTTCCCATATCTTCTTGGAGAGTATAATACGACATTAATGCCGTTTTTAGCAAAATTTACAAGGTCTTTCAGCTCTTTTTGTCTGTTGCAAAAAACACCATCTACCGGTATCTCATGTATTACAAATGGATTCCTCATTAATCACCTGGTTATCGTAATATAATTACTATATTTTAATAATTACACTACAATCATTAAATGTCAATAAAAAAGTATTGAAATATTCTTGCACAGACTAACATTGGTTCAAGAATGTTGCACAATGCATAAACAAACTTTGAAGGTAATAACTACATACCTAACATGTTGGCAAACAAGAGATTGCTTTGCTGTCGCTCGCAACGACTTGCAATATATGATGACGTTGTTATTTTTGCCATTGGGTGCCGGACTGTGTGATATTATTGTGATAAAATCTGTTATTTTGTGATTATACACAGTTATAAAATATCTTTAAAATTTGCGTTTTCTATACTCTGGTATAAATATTCATATGGCTATTAGTGGTTTTCGCATCCCGTCTACTCCTTTTTTCCAAAAATCTTGAGTGCTTTCATAAAATTTTATGAAAATTGACATTTAAATAGAGTTGCATAAACAATATATTGTTTATGTTAAAAAGATTGAAATTTTTTATTTTAATGTTATATTGTCATACAAGTATTACAGAGGTGTATCATGGGAAAAGCAATCAGTATTAGGTTACCTGATGATCTTAACAAAAGATTGGATATTTTAGCTAAAAAAACAAAAAGGACAAAAAGTTTTTATATTAGAGAAGCATTGTCTCAAACAATAGAAGATTTAGAAGATGCTTATTTGGCTGAAAAAGAGTATGAAGATTTTAAAAAAAGTAAAAAAGCACCAATTCCTCTTGAAGAAATAGAGGAAGAACTTGAATTATAAAATAGTTTTTACTCCCAATGCTAAAAAGCAGATAAAAAAACTTCCCAAAAAAGATGCTAAAAGAATATTGGATTTTTTAAAAAAACAAGAAATTAAGGAGAACCCCAGAGTTAAAGGAAAGCCTTTGAAGGGCAATTTGAATGAGTTTTGGAGATACCGAGTAGGAAATTACAGAGTGATTGTAAAGATAGAAGATAATCAATTGGTTGTATTGGTTGTTAGAATTGGACATAGAAAAAATATTTATCAAGATTAGTCATTATTACCTCAAAAGTTTTGTGACGTTATTTGTATAAGTCTTTATTTTGTTCTTTACAATATTAACTATTCGTAAGACTGTCGATCTTTCCTGATAATGCTGGTGGAATTATATTTTCCTTCTCAACCTTACATCTCATCTTCTTACTGTCTTTCTGTCAGTGCCAATTTTCTGAGTATTTGATAGATGTTTTTTTATAGTGCCTGTATTGCTGACATTCGGACAGTGATATCGTTTTTATTCGGACACCGTATTGCTATCATCAGGAGGATAAAAATCTTACACAAAATTAATTACACAATGTTTTTGTTTTTTTTAAATAAAACCAACCTACTTTTTATGAGAAAAGTTTTTATACTTGCATTATTCTACTAATATGGTAGAATATCGCAAATGCAAAGAATAGATAATAAAAACTTTAACCTAAATAATTTTCTATTAACTTTACTATCCAAAGGTAGATACTGTTTTAC
>NZ_JAQNCS010000024.1:0-19703 GCF_049472655.1 Deferribacter abyssi | reverse complement strand
TCGGCATAAAGGGATGAAAAGCTTCTTTTGTAATCTTCATGAGCTGTAAGTAAAAATACTGGGATATTTTCGTCTTTCTTTTTTATTTCTTTTAAAATATCCAATCCACTTTTATCTGGCATGTTAATGTCTAACAATATTATGTCTGGCTTGAGTTCCTTGTACAATTTTAATCCAGTTATTGCATTTCCTGCTTCACTAACTTCGAATCCTTCTTCTCTTAGAAATTCTTTATAAAATGATCTAATAGAAGGATCATCGTCAATTATTAATATTTTTTTACTCATTTATAACCTCCCTAATGAAATATAAGTCTATTTTTGTTCCATTTTTATCAGAAAAAATCTTTATATCTCCCTTATGTGCTTCCATAATTTTTTTACAAATAGGTAATCCTAATCCACTACCATTATCTTTTGTTGTAAAAAATGGAGTAAATATTTTAGATAGATTTTCTTTAGGTATTCCTACGCCATTATCAATTATTTCTAATATAATATAATTGTTCGTTAATCTAGAAGTTATTTCAATTTTATTATCTAGACCCTTCATTGCATCTATACTATTATTAAAAATATTTAAAAGAACTTGTAAAATTTTATTTCTATCAACTAATAAATAAATATCTTTCTTTATCTTTATATCTACATCAATATCATTATAATTTATTTTTTCAAAAAGAATCGATATTGCTTCTTCTACAATATTTAGAAGGCTAACTTTTTCTCGAATTAATTGTAGATTTTTCGAATAAAATAATAAATCCTTAATGAGGACTTCCATTCTTTCAACTTCATTTTTAATAATATTTAAGTATCTAAGAGACGGTTCATCGGTAGTAATTTTTATTAGTCTGTTAGTAAAACCACCTATTGATACCAGAGGGTTTTTTAGTTCGTGTGCAATGGTGGCTGTTAGTTTTCCCATGTTTATGAGATTGCTATTTTTGTACATATTTTCTTTAAAAAAGTTTAGGTCTTCCACAGCAAATTGATATTTTTTCAGTGTTGAAGTAAACTCAAAAGCAAGAGCAATAATCTTTGAATATAGAGTTAAAATATTTTCTATAAAAATTTCTTGACTTGGTTTTATAGAAATTACTAATAAGCCGACAGGACCTTTACTTGTATAAATTCCGATAGCGTAATTATCAAAAGGGAAAAATATGTTTTTAATTAAGGAAACCCTTTTTATTTGTTCGAAAAATAAAATATCACTTAGTTCATTTCTTTCTTTAATTTTAATTATCTCTTTTTTAAAGAGATAAAAGTTTTCATTCATTTTTTTTGCGTTATATATTAAACCTCGTAGCTGTAGTAATTTGGCGTTTAAAAAGTAAATACCAGCGCATTCTATATAATTATTTGTTAATAATTGATTTAGAATCTTTTTTAAGATAACTTCAAGATTTTCTTTCTGAATAATGCTGTCTAACGTATCAATACATTTTAGCAAGTTTGGTGAATTGAGATTATTTGGGAATTCGATGTATGTTTCAAGTAAATCTAGGATTAGGTCTTTCTGAGAATCATCTAATTCTTTATGAGAATTATATGAGAGTTTAAACAAATATGGTGTATTACTATGTTCTAAACTGTATCCTTTATCGTCACTTTTATGAAATGAATATAATTTTGCATCATTGAATAGAATATCTAACTTATTGACTTTAATTCCAAATAACTGTTCTATTAATGTTATAACCTTCATGTTTAATTATAACATAATTTTTTAATTGTGTACTAAAAAATTAATAGTTTTTGGAAGATGATAAAAAGTTTCTAAAAGATTCAATTAGGGTTATCCAACTATCTTTAGTCCTGGTTTTTGCAAAAGTTATAAGCTCGTTTTCAAAAAAGTTATATATAAATTTAAGATACAAGACTCTTTCTAATATTTTATCTGAAAGATCCTCCCCTAAAGGATTGGGAGCTTTTATACTAGAAATTCGTAATGGATCTGTTTTAAAAGTGGTTTCCATTTGAAAAGTTGTTGTAAGAATTTTTATTGTAATTTGTTTTACTTTTTTAGATGTTTCAAAGGCAGTAAAAAGCTCTCTACATTGTGAGATATTATTACTGCTTATAGTTATTTTTTCAGAAGTATTTTCGTCTTCAAGATGAATGTTTTTAATAATTTCATAAGTTGCGGAAATATTATCAATTGTAAAAGTATTTTTATTTAGAAAATATTTGATTACGAGATACGTTAAAAACTCTGACTCTAAAAAAGAGATGTCTCTTTTTTTTCCTGAAATAAAAAGTGCCAGAATAACCTCCTACTATATACTTGTTGGTAATGTGTTTATCAAATCGTCCAGAATGGTTAAGTCATCGATATTTGCTTTTATTGTTTCTAATAAAGTTTCTCTGTATACATTTAAATCAAAAGCAGCATTGAAAAGATGAGTAATTGTATCTAGAACTTTACTATTGAGCTTGCTTGCAAATATACTTGAATGATTGATATCAATAATTATTTCTATAATATTAGTTGAAGGAGGAGTGTCTTTTAAAATCTTTTTTGTTACAGATGATTTTAAAAACTCTATATCAGACTTGTTAAGTTTATTTTTACCAGATTCTTGTTTAAGCTGTTTTTTTGCTTTTTCAAATTCTATAAGAAAAAAATTATTATTTACTTTTTTTTCGTCAATTCTAATAGAAAAAACAAAATATTCTCCAAATGTTATCTCAGCACTCTCAAAAGATTCAAATTCTGGGTAATTAAAAGGGACGAAACCATAATTTATATATTTTAATTCATCATAGATGTTATCGAAGGAGAAATTGCTAAGCCTGTCTATTACTTCAGTTAATAGGTTTGGGAAACTTCCCTCGTATTTTAACTTGAAAAAGCTCAAATTACCTTTCAATATGCCCATCTTTCCTCCAAAAAGAAGTTTATTAGATAAAAAAGAGAAAATAAGCAATGATTTTTTACTGGAGTTACCCCATTTTTTTATTGCTAGTCTAATTTATGTATATACTTCAGATAGTTACATGTTATTGTTTATGAAAAAACATTTTCTTCATTCTCGAAAAACATCCGGTTTTGCTTCGAGGCAATTTCCTCTAAAACCACCATCCATGGTGGTTTTATGGGATCTTGAACCCAGAAAATGTTTTTTCATAAACAACTCCAAACAAGGTTTTATAAAAAATGGGGTGACGCCAGGTTTAAAAAAGTTGATTTTTTTAGTGAAACTGGTATCTATATTTGGTTTTAGTATAAAAACAATTAACAAGGAGGATATAATGGCTATTGAAAGGACACTTGCAATTATTAAACCAGACGCAGTGAAGATGGGTGTAAGTGGTAAAATTATTCAAAGGATTGAAGATGAAGGGTTTAATATTATTGGTATGAAGAAAATATGGATGAGTAAAGATGTAGCAAAGGGATTTTATTATGTTCATAAAGAAAAACCTTTTTTTGAGGCTTTGACAGATTTTATGAGCTCTGGACCTGCTATTGTTATGGTATTAGAAAAGGAAAATGCTATTAAGGATTGGAGGAAGCTGATGGGTGCAACAAATCCTGCGGATGCTGAGGACGGGACTCTTAGAAAAGAATTTGGTAAAAATATTGATAATAATGCTGTTCATGGATCTGATGCTCCTGAGACTGCGGCTTTTGAAATTGGTTATTTTTTTTCACAAGTTGAACTTGTGTAAAAAATATAAGTGAAACTAAGGGTATAGTGAGAGTAGGGGATTAGATATGAAAAAGGGCAAGCGTTTGGGTTTGCCCTTTATTAAATATCTTTATTGAAGTTGATATTATGGTTTTGTTTGGCTTTTTAATTGTTGATTGAGATATGATTTTAGAGGTGATGATATGAAATATATGAGTACGAGAGGGAATGTAAAAGGAATTAATTTTCAAGATGCAGTATTAATGGGACTTGCCGATGATGGAGGACTTTTAGTCCCAGAAGAAATACCTTTTATGAGTATAAAAGAAATTAAAGCTTTGAAGGATAAAGGTTATCAAGAAGTAGCTTTAATTATAATGAAAAAATATATTTCAGATATTGATGAAGCTACACTTGAAGAAATAGTTTTTAAAAGTTACAAAACATTTGAGGATGAAAAAGTTATACCTGTAATAAAACTTGGTAACTTTTATCTTTCAGAGCTATTTCATGGGCCTACCTATGCATTTAAGGATATTGCGTTACAATTTCTGGGCAATCTTTTTGAGTACATACTGGATCAAAGAAATGATTATCTTAATATAATTGGTGCCACAAGTGGTGATACAGGTAGTGCTGCTATTTATGGAGTAAGAGGTAAAAAAGGTATTAAAATTTTTATTTTGCACCCAAGGGGTAGAGTTAGTAGAATGCAAGAATTGCAGATGACCACTGTATTGGATGATAATGTTTTTAACATAGCGATTGCAGGGACATTTGATGATTGTCAATATATTGTGAAGGAGATTTTTTCAGATGTAGAGTTTAAGAGAAAGTATAATTTAGGTTCTATTAATTCAATAAATTGGGCGAGAGTATTGGCTCAAATAGTTTATTATTTTTATTCATATTTTCAAACCGATGAGGCTGATTCAATGTCTAAAGTTAACTTTGTTGTACCAACAGGAAATTTTGGAAATATTCTAGCAGGCTTTTATGCTAAAAAAATGGGACTCCCAGTTAATAAGCTTATAATTGCCACAAATGAAAATAATATTTTATATCGCTTTATAAAAAAAGGTGATTATAGCATTAGAAATGTGGTTGAGACGTATTCTCCTTCTATGGATATTCAGATTGCAAGTAATTTTGAGAGATTTTTATTTTATCTGTTTGAAGGGGATTCGAACTGGGTGGTAAAAAGTATGAAGCAATTAAAAAATGAGAAAAAAATTAATTTTAGTGACGAGTTAATGAAAAAGGTTAGAGAAATTTTTGATGCTACTTCAACTTCTAATGAAAGAAACTTAGAAGTTATCAAAGAGATTTATGACAAATATAAATATATTGTGGATCCTCATACTGCATGTGGAATAGATGCTGTATTAAAGTTGAAAAATTTTTACAATGAAGCTTTTATTGCAATGTCCACAGCTCATCCTGCTAAATTTATTGATTCTGTTGTTAAGGCAATAGGGGCTAAGCCTGAAGTACCTAACGGCCTTAAGGAACTGGAAAATAAAGAAAAAAGGGTATATGAGCTTGAAGCTAGTGTGAGTCTTGTAAAAAAGTTTATTGAAAAGAATCTTTAAATGGGAAAGACAAGTATTGAAAGGTATAATTTTAATCTTAATGAGTCCTTGATTGCTCAATACCCTTCAGATAGGAGAGGAGAATCAAAGTTATTAGTTGTTAATAGGAGAGCGGCCACATATAAAGATATGAAATTTATAGATATTATATCGTTAATAAATAGTGATTCTTTTCTAGTGGTAAATAATACAAAGGTTTTGAAAGCAAGGCTTTTTGGAAAGAAAAAATCTGGTGGAAAGATTGAAATTTTACTCCTAGAACAATTAGATAACAAGAAGTTTAAAGCTATGATTGGAGGAAAATGGAAAAAGGATGATGAAATATTTATAGATGAATTTAAGGTCTATGCAACGAGTAGAGATACAGAGGGTTTGGTTGTTGTGGATTTTTTAGATAATAATCCATTTGAAGTAATGGAGCAAAAAGGACATGTCCCTTTGCCTCCTTATATAAAAAGGAGTGACACAAAAATAGATCAAGAAAGATATAATACTGTTTATTCTAAGAACTATGGTTCTGTAGCTGCTCCCACTGCTGGTTTACATTTTACAAATGAGATTTTGAAAGGATTGAAAGACAAAGGGGTGGAAATCCTTGAGATTACTTTAAATGTAGGGCTTGGTACATTTAGACCTGTAAAAACTAAATTTATAGAAGACCATCAAATGCATAGTGAAAATTTTACTATTGGTAGTGATGTAGCTGCACGTATTAATAAGCTCAAAAACGAAGGGAAAAAATTGATTGCTGTGGGGACTACTGTTGTAAGAGCACTGGAGTCATCAGCTTCGGATAAAGGGGTTGTCAGAATAGCCAATAATCAGTCAACAAATCTTTTTATTACAGAAGGATACGACTTTAAAGTTGTTGATAAACTAATTACAAACTTTCATTTGCCTAAATCAACACTATTTATTCTTGTAACAGCATTTGGTGGCTATGATCTTATTATGGATGCTTATAAACATGCCATGAAAAATGAATATAGATTTTTCAGCTATGGAGATGCAATGTTTATTGAGTAGATGAGTAGCGTATCAAAAGAAAATTTTTCTATTAAAACTGGAAGGTCTAGGTATATGTTTAGATTTACATTAGTAAAAAAAGATTACAAAACGAAAGCAAGGTTGGGTTTTTTTGAAACACTACATGGAAAGGTGGAAACACCTATTTTTATGCCTGTAGGGACAGTTGGTTCTGTAAAAACTGTAACACCTGATGAGTTAAAAGCTTTAGGATCGCAGATTATTCTTGGTAATACATATCATCTTCACTTAAGACCAGGTGAAGATGTGGTAAACCATTTTGGAGGGCTACATAGATTTATTAGTTGGGATAAACCTATTTTAACTGATAGTGGTGGTTTTCAAGTATTTAGTCTTGCTGAGTTGAAAGATATTACTGATGAAGGTGTAACTTTTAAATCTCATCTTAATGGGCATAAGATTTTTCTAACACCTGAAAAATCTATTGAAATTCAAACAAAACTTGGTTCTGATATTATGATGGTGCTTGATGAATGTGTACCGTATCCCTGTGACAAAGAGTATGTAAAAAAATCCATTAAATTGACAGCAAGATGGGCTAAAAGATGTAAAGATGCAAAAATAAATGAATGGCAGGCGCTTTTTGGAATTGTTCAAGGTGGAGTGTATGAAGATTTAAGAAAGCAAAGTGCAGTAGAAATTGTAGAGATTGGTTTTGATGGATATGCCATAGGTGGGCTTAGTGTTGGAGAAGAAAATCGACTGATGTATGACATAACTGATTTTACAACAGATTTCTTACCTGAGGATAGACCAAGATATCTAATGGGTGTTGGTACCCCTGAAGATATCCTAGAATGTGTGTCAAGAGGGGTTGATATGTTTGATTGTGTAATGCCTACAAGAAATGCAAGGAATGGATTACTTTTCACAAGCTATGGGAAGCTTCATATTAAAAGGGAGCAATGGAGGCTATCAGATAAACCGATAGATGAGAATTGTAATTGCTATACATGTAAAAATTTTTCAAGAGGGTATCTGCGTCATCTATTTAAAACTGGTGAGATTTTAGCTTTGCGATTAAATACTATTCATAATTTGCATTTTTATATTTCTCTTGTAAAAGATATCAGAAATGCTATAAGAAAAGAATGTTTTGATGAATTTAAAAAGGAAAAATTAGAGATGTTTAAAATAGGAGGAGATAATGTTTGAATCAATAGCTTATGCAGCAGGCGGGCAACAGGCACAAAATCCGATAGCAGCGTTTTTACCACTTATATTAATATTTGTAATATTTTATTTTTTACTGATAAGACCTCAACAGAAAAGACAGAAACAGCATCAGCAGATGCTTGAATCTTTAAAAGCTGGAGATGAAATCATAACATCGGGTGGAATATATGGAAAAATAGATAGGGTATTGGATCAAAATACTTTTTTAGTTGAAATTGCAAATGGTATCAAAGTGAAGTTGGTTAAAAGTGCAGTATCTGCTAAAGTTAATTCTGGAGTGGAAAATAATTAACAAAGGAGCATAAGAGACAATGAAGTATAAATTGAGATGGGCTATTATATTTATTGTAGTTGTAGGAGCGTTGATATCCCTTTTCCCTTTAAATGAAAAAATTAAGCTTGGTTTGGATTTAAGGGGAGGGATGTATGTCCTTCTTGGGGTAGACGTTGATAAAGCTGTTGATGCTAAGTTGGATACTCTTGTTACTCAAATAAAAAAGGATTTGCGTGGGGAGAAGATTGGATTTAACTTTGTAAGAAAAGAGAATGGGAAAATTATCGTTGCGCTAAAAGATAATTCTATAGATAAAGTAAAAGAATTAATTAATAAACATTATTCAATTTTGAAAGAATCCGGATTGAGAAAAGTAGATAATGTAATTGAGTTTACAATGGACCCAAAAGAGGTTGAAAGGATTAAAGATTATGCTGTGGAACAGGCTGCTCAGGTTATAAGGAACAGGGTTGACCAATTTGGTGTAGCCGAGCCGGTAATACAAAGACAAGGGAAAACAAACATTTTAGTTCAATTACCAGGGATTAGTGATCCTGATAGGGCTATAAAGCTTATTGGTAAAACGGCACAATTAAAATTTTATCTTGTTGATGATACGGTAACAGAAGCTGATATTGTATCAGGAAATATTCCATTTGATGACATTATTCTTTATAAAAAAGTTATCGATAAAAGAACAGGTAAAATTGTGCAAAATACTCCTTATGCTCTTAAAAGGGACGCTGTCCTTACAGGAGATTATTTGGTCGATGCAGAGGTGAGAATATCTTCGCAATTTAATGAACCTTATGTGTTAATCAAATTTGATACCGCTGGTGGTAAATTATTTGGGGAGATTACGAGAAATAATATAGGAAAAAGACTTGCAATAGTTCTTGATAATAATGTTTATTCAGCCCCTGTTATTAGAGAAGCTATTACAGGTGGAGAAGCTCAGATTTCTGGAAATTTTACAATGGAAGAGGCTAAAGATTTAGCAATTGTTTTAAGAGCGGGTAGCTTGCCAGCTCCTGTTAAAATATTAGAGAATAGAACAGTTGGACCGTCTCTTGGAAAAGACTCTATACAAAAAGGTATTATGGCATCTGTAATAGGGTTTATTTTAGTTGTGCTTTTCATGGCTGTATATTATAGATTTGCTGGTATAATTGCTGATGTTGCATTGTTTTTAAATTTTTTAATAATACTTGGTGTTATGGGAATGTTTAAAGCAACACTTACTTTGCCTGGTATTGCTGGTTTAATACTTACAATTGGTATGTCAGTAGATGCAAACGTGCTGATCTTTGAAAGAATAAGAGAAGAGTTGAGGCTAGGTAGGACTGCTTTGAATGCTATAGAGGCCGGTTTTGAAAAAGCTATGTCTACAATACTTGATGCAAACATTACTACTCTTATCGCAGCCATTGTACTATTCCAGTTTGGTACGGGGCCTGTCAAAGGTTTTGCTGTTACATTATCAATAGGTATTCTTGCCTCAATGTTTACAGCTATTTTTGTCAGTAAAACTATTTTTCTTCAAATTTATGAATCTAAAGAAAATAGAAAGTTAAGTATTTAAGGAGATTAGTGATGTTTGAGATAATAAAGCCAGATACTAAAATTGATTTTATGGGTAAATCTAAACTGTTTTTTCTTATTTCTGGTCTGGCAGTGCTTTTAAGCTTGATCTTGATCTTTACTAAAGGGTTTAACTTCGGGATAGATTTTGCAGGTGGTACTGTAGTTCAGGTCAAGTTTGAAAAAGCTCCAAAGCTAGAGGTATTAAGATCAAATATAAAAAAGCTAAATCTTGGTGATGTTGTAATTCAAAATTTTGGTGACGATAGAGAAGTATTAATTAGAATAGAAAAAAGTAACAAAGATTTGAATATGGTGGCAAATGATGTAAAAAAAGTACTTGCTGAGTCTTTTAAAGATAATAAATTCCAGATTGATAGAGTAGAGCAGGTGGGACCACAAGTTGGATCAGAACTAAAAAAGAAGGCTACTTTAGCTGTTATTTATGCTTTAATAGGTATATTGATTTATGTAACAGTCAGGTTTGAGTTTATTTTTTCAGTTGGGGCTGTTCTAGCTTTGTTTCATGATGTGATTATAACACTTGGTGTTTTTTCCTTTACGGGTAAGGAAATTAATTTGCCGATAGTAGCTGCAGTTCTTACCATAGTGGGTTATTCTTTAAATGATACAATAGTTGTTTATGATAGAATTCGTGAAAGAATTAAAGCTTCAACTGGAAAAATTATGTTCTTAAAACTTATAAACAGAAGTATAAATGAAACATTGAGTAGAACTATATTGACATCATTCACAACCTTTTTGGCCGTTTTAGCTCTTTATATTTTTGGAAGTGAGGTTATTAGAAATTTTGCCTTTTCCCTATTAGTGGGAATAATTGTGGGTACCTATTCATCCATTGGTATTGCAAGTAGTTTGGTTTATATGATTAAAAAAGATAGGTAGTTTAGTTTATCAAAGTTTGGTGAGAGAGGAATTCCTCCTCTCTCATATTACCTTTAGAAGTTCTTGTTTAATTTGGTTTAAATAATTTATGTTATATATTTTCATATTGTGTTCGTCAGTAATGTAAAAAGAGTCAACAACTCTATCCACATCGGTTGAAATCTTAGCTTTTTGTACATTGATTTTTAATTTTTCAAAAACAGTTAAAATATCGTACAATAGTCCGATTTTATCTTCTGTAAAAATATCTATAACTGTGAAAACAGAAGATATGTCATTATCAAAAATGACCTTTTTATTGATAGATTTTGGTATTTTTTTCTTAAAGATAGGGGCAGGTGCTTTTTTTATCAACTCATCTACATAAATTTTGTTTGTTATAGCGTCTTTTATAGTTGTTGCAATTTCATTGCATTTTTTAACAATAAAATTAAGTGGTTCTTTTGAGCTTGAGACTTGAATTGTATCCATTACAATATTATTGTCGAAAGTAAAAATTTGAGCACCAAGTATGTTGAGTCCAAAATATGCAAAAATACCAGAAAGTTTTTTTAATAAACCCAAAAAATCATAGGTACAAATGCTAAATTCTATGCAATTTAAATCTTCTCTGGTATTATAAGAAACAATAACTTTAGTATCGGGTGTGAGTTTTTTTATCATCTGAAGATGTCTGATTATATGTTTTACTTTGTAAGTGAAAATATACTCAGAATCTAAATCTTTTATCATTGATTTCATTATATTATCTGTTATTCTTTCGTAAAGTTTTCTGCGTTTTATATCCACAATTTTGTTGTATTCACTAATAAGATTTTCTTTTTCCATTGCAGTAAGTGATTTTAAATAAAGCTCAGTTAAAAGGGTACTTTTCCATTCGTTGAACAGTTCTCCTCCAACAGCATTCATATCTGCATAAGTTAAAAGATAGAGTAGATGTAACTCGTCTTCGTTGTTTAAAAAACTAATGAAATATTCTATAACTTCAATGTCATGCAAATCCCTTCTTTGTGATATATGGCTCATGAGAAGATGGTGCTCTACCATATTAGAAATGGTATCAATATCATCTTGGTGTAAACCAAGTCTTTGGCATATGGTTTGAGACATTTTTGCCCCGACAATGGAATGATTGTATCCTTGGCCTTTACCAATATCATGAAGGAGAATTGATAGAGCTAAGAGGTCTTTTCTCCTCAGTTTTCTAAATGCTTCTAGATAATTGTTTTTAAAGGGATGATTTGAGATTATAAGGTCATCGATAAATTTTAATGCTAGTATAGTATGTTCATCTACTGTATAATGATGATATAAATCGTACTGAACTCTACATACAATATCGTTGAATTCAGGGATGAATTTTTGTAAGACGCCTGTGTGAAGCATATTTTTTATAATTTTGGAAGAGTATGGAAAGGTAGATATCCTTTTAAGAAAAAGAGTTCCATATTTTTTTTGATAACTTTCATCTATTAAGTAGAGGTTTTCTTTGATTAGTTCTGCAAGTTTATCAGAAAATTTTAGATTTTTTAGAGCAGAGATGTAAAAAACATTTATCATCAATTCTGGATATTTAATGAAAATATCTTTGTCATCAGTAGATAAGAGATTGTTGTATTGTATAAGATTATAACCTAATTTTCTGACACTGACTTTTTTATGGGTTTTCACAAATATTATTTCGTTAAGGGCTTTTGCTATAACTTTTTTTGCAATGCGATGAATATTTCTTGCATTTATATAGTAATCGCGTAAAAAATGTTCTACATTAAGTGACAGTGAAGTAGAAATGTATCCAAGTTCATTTGCAATTTCTTTTTGTGCTTCCAAAGTTAAAACATCATATTTTCTATTAAAGAAATAGTGTAATTCATTCCTTACTTTAAAAACAAATTCGATACCTCTCATGAGGTCATCGAAATCTTCCATTGTTATTATCCCTTTTCTAATTAAATTGTTTAGATTGTTACTATTATATAGTATTTTGTTGATCCAGCATATAAAATTATAATCTCTTATGCCACCTTGACCTTCTTTTATATTGGGTTCTAATTTGTAGATAGAGTCTCGGAATTTCTGGGAGCGTTGTCTTGCAGTGTTAATATGCTCCATTATGAAGTTTAACTTCCCTTTTTCTATGATATAAGATTTTACGATTTCTTTGTATCTATTGAAGAGTTCTTCATTACCATAAAGATAGTTAAAATCTATCAATGCGGTTTTTTCTGTAGTATCAAGCTTTTTATGTTTTTTGATATCTGAAAGGGACTTAATATGAATACCGGGATTTAAGTTTGTATCCCACAATAATGTTGTAAAATCAGAAACAAATTGTTGTTCTGTTTTATTTAAATGTTTTTTGTGCAGAATTAAAATATCGATGTCGGAATAAGGAGACATTTGTTCTCTTGCAAAACTACCCAATGATATGAAAGTTATATTTTCAAGAGGAAAACTTAATTGTTTTATAATTCGTTTTATTACATCCTTTGATAGGTCTGTTATTTTAAAAAGCAGTTGCCATGAAGTAGGATGTTTCTTTTTTTCTTCTTTTATTTCATACCATTTTTCCCAATAGTACGTCTTAATATCAACAATACTGTTCATCAGTTAAAGACCATATTGTATAAATAAATGTTTTTTATTTTTTCTTTTCCAAATTTTAATTCTAATGCCCTTTTTATTTGTTCTTTAAAAAACTTTTTTCCGTTTGGAGTGGATAAATCTGATGTTTTAAAATTAGTCATGACATCAGTAATAGTATATACAGTTTGTTTTTGATTTTTAGTTAATAGCTTTGCGGTGTCTTTATCTTTAGCTTCGATGTAAAGATCAACTTTTATGTGTCTATTAGTCAAATCACCACTTGATGCAACTATGTTTTCAATAAGAACACCGTAAGTATCATCTATCTTAATCTCTTTTACATTATATTTCTCATAAATTGTTTTGCGTTTAAACTTGATATTGGACACAATAGGTTTTAAAGAAATATCTAAGGAGTTTTTTATAATTAATAAGATAGTTATTGCTACAATTATAAAAGATGTTAGTAATATGAACTTTTTCATATGTTGAATATAACATAAATTTTAAATAAAAAAAAGCGCCTTTACAGGCGCAATTACTATTGTATATTGACAACCTACAGGGGACACTTATATTGATAGTTTTTTAAATAAAAAGTTCAAGGTAAATTATGCAAAGAGTTTATTTTTACACATTTGGATGTAAAGTAAATATTTCAGAAATGGAGCAGTTGAGACTTCAAGCAATAAGGAAAGGGCTGCTTTGTGTTGATAGATTAGATGATGCTGATATTGTTATCATAAACAGCTGTGCAGTTACTCAAAATGCTGAGAAAAAATGTAAGGATTTTATAAAAAAAGTAAAAAAAATATATGATAAGAAAGTTGTGGTGACAGGTTGTTTTGCGAGTATTATTGATAATGAATCAAAACAGTATGTTGATTTGGTTGTGGAAAACACTGAGAAACTACAAATCTTAGATAAAATTGCCTATTATCTTGATTTTGAATTTAGTGTATCTTTTGAGAACTATTCTATTAAATCTGATTATGACAAAACAAGAGCTTTTTTAAAAATACAGGATGGGTGTGATTCGTTTTGTTCATATTGCATTATACCATATTTGAGAGGACAACCTAATAGTAAGCAGGTTGAGGATGTTTTAAAAGAACTAAATTTTCTGGTTGATCAGAATTTTAAAGAGATCGTCTTGGTAGGTATTCATATTGGTAAATATGGTCAAGATATTGGTATAGACTTAAAGTATTTGCTAAAAAGAATAATCATGGAGATTGATAATGGTGTAAGAATAAGGCTTTCTTCATTGGATGTTGGAGAAGTAGATGATGAATTAATAGATATTGTGAGAAATTCTGATGGGAAAATATGTAATCATTTTCATATATCATTACAAAGTGGTTCAGATAAGATACTAAATAAAATGAATAGAAATTATTCTAAAGAAGATTTTATTAAAGTTTGTAAAAAAATAAAAGAGAATATAAGTGATGTGAGGATAGGCTCTGATGTAATTGTAGGTTTTCCTGGTGAAACAGATGAAGATTTTAATAGTACGATTGATACTTTGGTTAAAGGTGGTGTTGATTTTCTGCATGTTTTTTCTTATTCCAAAAGAAAAGGTACTAAGGCTTACAATATGGACAATCATATCCCAAAAAAGGTAAAAGAGCAAAGAGCTAAAAGGTTGAGAGAGGTGGGAAAGATTTTAAAACGAGAAGCTGAGCTAAATATGGTTGGAAAGATAGTTAATGTTTTGATAGAATCGAATGGTGGTGGATATACGAGTAATTATCACTATGTTACAATCGAGGATGGAAAAGTGATAAAAAATGAACTGTGTAACGTTTTAATAAAAAATGTAAATGATAAAGGTTTAGTGGGGGTTAAAGTTGAATAGAGACAAATTAATTATCATAGGTGGTGTTGCTGCTGGGGCAAGTGCCGCAGCAAAAGCTAGAAGAACTAATGAATATTTAGAGATAAAGATTTTTGAGAAGAATGGTTATGTTTCTTATGCTAACTGCGGTTTGCCTTATTATATTAGTGGTAAGATAAATAAACGTAAAAATCTATTGTTACATACTCCCAAAACTTTAGGGAGAAGATTTAAAGCGGATATATTAGTAAATCATGAAGTATTACAAATTAATACTAAAAAGAAGGTTGTTTATGTGAAAAATGAAGAAGGAGTAATTGAAGAAAGTTTTGATAAATTGATAATTGCTACAGGTTCAAAACCTGTTGTACCGAATATAGAAGGTATTGAAAATATTCCATATTTTCAGATGAGAACTGTGGAAGATGTTGATGCAATAAAAAGATTTTTAGAAGAGAAAAAACCTGAAACTGTGGCAATAATTGGTGGTGGTTATATTGGGGTTGAAGTGGCAGAGGCTATGCTTCATTGCAGTTTAAAAGTAAATATTATTGAAATAGCACCACATATTCTACCGGGATATTCCCCTGAAATTGCGTTTGAAGTAGAAGAGAGAATGAGGAAGGAAGGTGTAAAACTTTTTTGTGGTAGAAAAGTAAAAAAGATTGTTTTTAGTAGTGGGA
Source organism: Deferribacter abyssi (assembly GCF_049472655.1). Taxonomy (NCBI): domain Bacteria; kingdom Pseudomonadati; phylum Deferribacterota; class Deferribacteres; order Deferribacterales; family Deferribacteraceae; genus Deferribacter; species Deferribacter abyssi. The sequence goes on along the minus strand of NZ_JAQNCS010000024.1, from coordinate 4,381 downwards.
AATACAGATTGTTTTTAGACGATGATGAATTTATCGATGTAGATATGCTTTTTCTTGCAACAGGTGTAAAACCTAATGTGGAGATTGCCCAAAATGCAGGGATAGAACTTGGAGAAACCGGTGGAATATTAACAAATAGTTATATGCAAACAAATTATGATTATATATTTGCTGCTGGAGATGCAGTGGAGAAAGTGCATATAATTTCAGGTAAAAAGGTTTTGTTCCCTTTAGCTGGTCCTGCAAACAGAGAGGGTAGAGTAGCTGGTTGTAATGCTGCTGGGGGTGTTCTTGAGAATCCGGGGATTTTAGGTACAAGTGTTGTAGGTTTTTTTGATAAGGTTGTAGCCAAAACTGGGTTGAGTTATAAAGAAGCGTTGAATGCTGGTTTTGACGCAGATTATGTTTATACAGAAGACCCTGATCATGCAGAGTATTATCCTGGTTACAAATATATTTATATGAAGACAATATTCGATAAAAAAACAAAGAAAGTGTTGGGAGTTGAAGCTAGTGGCAGTTATGATACAGTAAGAAAAGTGGATGTCATTGCTACTGCATTGTATGGTGGATTAACTATTTATGATTTGGAAAATATTGACTTTTCCTATGCTCCTCCATTTGGGTCAGCCAGAGATAATATTAATAAAGCAGGATTTGTGGCTGCAAATCAGGATAGAGGAGAGGGTTATGGTATAAAGCCGGATCATTTTCTTGATTTGATGAAAGACAGTTCATTACAAGTTATTGATGTGCGCACAAAATTAGAATATAACCTTTATAGGATTGATAATGCAAAGAATATTTATGTTAACGAGCTAAGAGATAGATTGGATGAGATTGATAGGGAAAGACCAGTTTATCTTTATTGTGCAGTTGGGTTTAGAGGCTATCTTGCTACAAGATTTTTGAGAAATCTTGGGTACGAGGCTTACAATATTTTGGGTGGAATAGAAAGCGTTAAAAGATTTAAAACTTTATAAGGAGGAGTCATGAAAGTTGTTTTAAAAACAGATATTCCAGATTTGAAATTAGTGGGCAGGGGGAAGGTTAGAGACATATATGATTTGGGTAATTATCTTTTAATAGTAACAACTGACAGAATTTCTGCATTTGATGTAATTTTGCCAAATGGGATTCCTTATAAAGGTTATGTGTTGACTCAACTCTCTAAATTTTGGTTTGAAAAAACATCTCATATTGTAAAGAATCATCTTATTACTACAGAAATAGAGGATATGCCTGAAGTTTGTAAAAAATATAAAGATATACTTGAAGGTAGAAGTATGCTTGTAAAGAAAGCAAAACCTTATCCTGTAGAGTGTGTTGTCAGAGGGTATATTACTGGTTCAGCTTGGAAAGATTATTTAAAAACGGGGGGAGTTTGTGGAATATTGTTGCCAGAGGGTTTGAAAGAATCACAAAAAATTGAGCCACCTATTTTTACGCCTGCAACAAAGGCCGAGATTGGTGAGCATGATGAAAATATTTCTTTTGATGAAATGGTTCTAAAAATTGGTGATAAGATTGCTAAAAAGTTGAGAGATTATACTATAGAAATATATAATTATTGCTCAAAAATTGCTGAGGAAAAGGGGATTATTATAGCTGATACAAAGATGGAATTTGGAGAAAAAGATGGTGAAATAATTTTGATTGATGAACTATTAACACCAGATTCTTCAAGATTTTGGTTTAAAGCAAGTTATGAAGTGGGAAAACCTCAGGAGAGTATGGATAAGCAATTTGTAAGAAATTATCTTGAAACTCTAGATTGGGATAAAAAAGCTCCAGGTCCAGAACTTCCTGATAGTATTATTGAGCAAACATCTAAAAGATACCTTGAGATAATGGAAATTCTTACAAAATAGATGCCAAGTAAATAAAGATTATTTTGAATTTATGACCCTCGCAGTGATAATTACAATTTTATTATTGCGAGGGCCGATATCGATGGTGTAATTTTTACTACCTATATTTTTCTATTAAAGTATTTAGCTCATTGATAAGCTCGCTAACGATTATTAAAAACTTTTGTAAATTAGAATGTGCTTCATCAAAGTTTTTATTTTTTATAGAGTCCATGATAATTCTGCCGAGGTCATGTACCTGGATATGATTATTTTCTATTTTCTTGTAATCTGGATCATCTTTAAACAATTTCATCCCTTCATTATAATAAAACTTTCCAAAATTACATGACTTATGGTCTACGATTGTAAAACTACAATTTCTGTTTGCTACACATTTGATGACATTTATTACAAACTGGATGTGATCTAATTTAGCACGAATAAAAGATGCCCCTTTACTGCTAAATTTAAATTTAGAATATGAATCTGTCATCTGTGATAAATTCTTTAGCATATTATCCAAAACATCTGTCATATCTAAAATATCTTCTTTTACTGTTTCAGATGCTTTTGCAACATTTTCTACACTTCTTGTAATTTCTTCTGTAGCAGATGATTGTTCTTCAACTGCAGCTGAAATACTCATAATAAGATTAACTAACTCTCTTATAGAAGAGAGAATTGTGTTGAAATTTTCGTTTGTATTTCTAGTGATTTCTACCTGTTTATCTACAGACTTTTTCACTTCTATTGATTTTTCATTAACATGTTTTACATTGTATTGTATATTTTTTATCATATTTTCAATTTCTTTAGTGGATTTTTGGGTTTTTTCTGCAAGTTTTCTTACCTCATCTGCCACTACAGCAAATCCTCTTCCATGTTCACCGGCTCTTGCTGCTTCGATGGCTGCATTGAGCGCTAATAAGTTTGTTTGATCTGCAATGTCATTAATTACGGAAAGTATTTCTCCAATTTGTTTAGAATTTTCTAAAAGATCATTTGTTTCATTACTTAATGTTTCGATTACCTGGCTTACACTTTCAGAATACTGTAATGATTCGTCAATAATTACTCCGCCTTCTTCAGCCACTTTCATTGTTTTTTCAGCCATATTGGAAGCTTCATTGGCACTTCTTGCAATTTCCATAATAGTGGAACTCATTTCTTCGCTTGCAGTAGCAACTTGATTAGACATTTGTACATTTTCTGCAATCGCACTTTCAATATTAGCAATTTTTTCACTTACTGGTATCACACTCTCAGATGTTTTTGATAAGTTAATTAATGTTTTTAAAAAGTCTTTTTCAATATTGTTTATAAATGTGTTGACCCAAATCGACATTTCAGCTATTTCGTCTTTTATAGATGCATTGAAAACTTTACATTTTTCACATTTTTCTATTTTGCCAGAAGTTAATAGTGGACATTTTCTGTTATCCGAAAAATCACCAAACACATTCCAGCATGGATTTTCCTTTGAATGCTCTGTGCACTCTTTCAAGTCAACAGACGTCAACTCCTCACAAGAAGCATATTTTAAAGGAATTCTTTTACTCAAATCACCCTTACCATAGGCAAGCTCTTTGACAATTTCTAGGAAGAATTTGATTGGCCTAAAAGCCATATTAAGACTTATTATTAAGACTAAGATCATTATAAAGCCAATAATTGCTATTATAATGTTAATTAGTAGGGATTTATTGGCACTCTTTATTTCATGCAAAAAATTATGTGTATAAAAAACTACTCCGATTTCGTTACCTGAAAAATCTTTTAGTGGTAACTTATGTAGATAAAAGAAACCGTTTTCTGTTTTATAACTTTTTTTATTGTAAGCATTTTTTAGTAATTTTTTAATGTTATTTCCTGAAAAAGTATAAAAAACTAAGTTATTTATTATTATATCACTTTCTTTATTGTTGAATCTGCGGGCTTTTTTGAATACATCATCATAAATACCTACAGCAAATTCTAGCTTGAATGTATCAGCAACATTGTTAATTAAGGTTAAAAGTGAAGCACCCATTTCAACACTACCAATATGGTTGCCATTATAAAACACTGGATATACAACTCTAAGACCGGGACCAGCTCTACCAACTTCTATTCCTGTGACAGGTTTTTTATCTTTATTACATTTAACAACGGTTTTTCTAAAACTAGATAAGTCATCGCCATATTTTGATGGTTTGTGTAGTCTTAGAAAGCTTGTGGCAGGTGGGAGATGATATTGAAACTGGGCTATACCATATTTGTTTTTTAATATTCTGAAGTAGTCTTTTAATTCAGCAGCTAGTTCATTTCTTTTTGCCTCAGCAAACAGTTTATTTAAATATTTATTATCTACTAACGTTTTTACCGTAAGAGATAAATCTTTAAGTTTTGTTTCGATATTGTGGTTTATAGCCTCATCAGCTTTAACAAACATATCCTCTGCCATGGATAAAATGGATTTCCTTACATTTTTGTAATTGATATAAGAAATTGCTGCGGTGATTATTAAGATAGAAATGGTTGAAACGATT
>NZ_JAQNCS010000023.1:7500-21087 GCF_049472655.1 Deferribacter abyssi | reverse complement strand
TTGAGTGTCATAATGTCAGTTTGAAATACCTGATTTTTACCGACGGTTATGTTTTCCATTTTTATTGCATAATTACCTTCAATTACGTTACCTCTTATAATTGCAGAAACTTTTTCACTACTTGCAGACCATAGTGCAGTACTATCACCATTAAGAAGTTTTTTTGTATTAAATTCTGTTGCAGAGGATATGCGGTTAATTTCTGCCTTAAGTTGTTCGATTTCTTTTTGAAGTTCTACTCTGTCATTTGTTGTATAAGTTCCGTTGGAAGCTTGAACTGCAAGTTCTCTCATACGCTGAAGCATAGAAGATACTTCTTCTAAAGCTCCTTCTGCAGTTTGAAGCATGGAAATACCATCTTGAGCATTCATGGTTGCACGTTTTAAACCACTGATTTGTGAGCGAAGTTTCTCTGAAATAGCTAAACCTGATGCATCATCTGCTGCATGGTTGATTCTTAGTCCTGAAGATAATCTTTCGAGAGATTTGCTCAAAGCTGTCTGGGTGCTTCCCAGATGTCTTTGAGAGTTCAAAGACATAATGTTTTGATAAATTGTTAATGCCATACTATCCTCCTTGATTGTTTCAATAGAGGATGTTCCCCTATTTAATTTTTTTAACGCTTCCTTGCGTCAGATAAAAAATCGGAATGCTTTAAAAAAACTTTAACAAAATTTTATATTACCTTGTGCATGTGAAATTTGTGCAAAAGCGTTTAATTGTGCTATAATAAACTAAAGAACTAGTAGGAGGGGATATTATGATAAAGGTTGAAATTTTTTATAATGGAGAAAAGGATAAAAAGACACCAGAGCTTGTGGAAAGTATTAGACACAAATTTGGAGATAAAGTTGAGGTGAAATTGATTGACACATCAAAAGAGAAAACCCCAGAAGATTATGGGACAATAAATCCACCAGAAGTTGTTATCGACGGAAAAACAAAGCTAAAATTGGATTCAAAAGAGAAATTAGAAGAGATTGTAACCAAAGCAATTTTTTAGTTTAATGTTCAAGGTTCAACACGTGTAATAATACCGTACGTATTGTAATTTCCAAACAATAAAATTTGAGTTGTGCGTACTCAATATACTATACAAATGCTTTATTACATGTGTTCAATGTTCAAAGTTAGAGAGGGTTGGGGTTAAGGTTAAGATTAATAAGGTGGATTTTATCCACCTAAAAGATTCATGTGCTCAAACCTTTATATCCTCACATCCAATTTATCTTTTTTCCATATTACGCACTTACCTATTTTTTTAAAGTACGTATTTTGTGAGGTTTTCGTCTTTAATAATACCCGAGAGTGTTTCATCAACATAATTCGCATCAATAATTACTTTTTTATTTTCTATATCAGGTGCTTCAAATGAAATTTCTTCAAGCAATTTTTCCATTATAGTGTGAAGTCTTCTTGCTCCAATATTTTCATTGGTTTTATTTACGTAGGTTGCTATTTCAGCAATTTTTTCTATTCCGTCAGGTGTATATTCTATTTCTACCCCATCTGATTGAAGTAAGGCTTTGTATTGTTTTGTAAGAGCATTTTCAGGTTCGGTAAGTATTCTTATAAAGTCATCTTTTGTGAGAGAATCTAGCTCTACCCTTATAGGGAATCTTCCTTGAAGCTCTGGTATCAAATCTGATGGCTTGGCGATATGAAATGCTCCTGCTGCAATAAAAAGTATATGGTCGGTTTTAACCATTCCATATTTAGTCATAACAGTGGAGCCTTCAATAATTGGCAATAAATCTCTTTGGACACCTTCTCTTGATACATCTGCGCCTCTAAATGAACTACTGTCCCTTGAACAGACTTTGTCAATTTCATCAATGAAAACTATACCTGATTGCTCTACCCTTTTAATTGCGGTAGATTTTACTTCGTCCATATCTATTAGTTTATTCACTTCTTGTTGCTCTAGTAAAGTAATAGCTTCTTTGATTTTCATTTTCTTTTTTTTCTTTCTACCAGGAAAAAGGTTTTTAAACATATCCTGTAAGTTCATCCCAAGATCTTCCATCCCTACATTTGTTAATACTTCGATATGAGGCCCGGCATCTTCCACATCTACTTCAACAAATCTTTCATCAAGTTTTCCTTCCCTTAACATCTTTCTGAATTTCTCTCTTGTTTCTTCGTCAGAAGGTGAGCTTGCGAAGCCTGATGGTCTAGGTAAAAGTAGATCAAGTATTTTCTCTTCGGCATTTTTTTTTGCTTTTTCCAATACTTCTTTTCTTTTTTCACTTCTAACCATGTTTATTGCAATTTCTACGAGATCTCTAATCATTGATTCCACGTCTCGTCCTACATAACCTACTTCTGTAAATTTACTTGCTTCTACTTTTATAAAAGGTGATTTTGTAAGTTTTGCAAGTCTTCGTGCTATTTCAGTTTTACCAACTCCTGTGGGTCCAATCATTATTATGTTTTTTGGTGCTATTTCGTCTTGGAGTTTTTCTGGAAGCTGTAGTCTTCTCCAGCGATTTCTAAGAGCTATGGCCACTGCTTTTTTAGCAGCTTTTTGTCCTACAATATATTTATCAAGTTCGGCAACAATCTGTTTTGGGGTTAAGTTTTCCATTTTAAAACTCCTCTATTATTAGATTATTGTTTGTATAAATACAAATAGATGCAGCTATTTCCAGAGATTTTTTCACAATGTCCTTAGCGTCTAAATCGGTGTTTTCCACAAGAGCTATGGCAGCAGCTTGAGCAAAAGGACCACCTGAGCCGATTGCAGCAATTCCGTTTTCTGGTTCTACTACGTCTCCTGTTCCTGTCAAAAGATAGATATTTTTTTCATCAGCCACAATCATCATGGCTTCTAGTCTTCTAAGATATTTATCTGTGCGCCAGTCTTTTGCAAGTTCTACGGCGGCCCTCAGTAGTTGACCGCTGTATTCATTCAACTTTTTTTCAAATCTTTCCATCAAAGTAAAAGCATCTGCTGTAGAGCCTGCAAAACCGCAAATAACTTTATCATTGTAAACTTTCCGGATTTTTTTCGCATTATGTTTCAACACAGTATTACCGAAGGTAACCTGACCGTCTCCACCGATAGCAATTTTGTCATTTTTCTTTACTGCGACAATAGTTGTCCCTTTAAACATCCTTACCTCCATTTTAGACCTAGATTATAATATGCAAATTGGGGAAAGTTTCAAATATTATTTTTGGCATAACGGTTGCTTTATTGTTTCTCAGGAGGTTAGAATGAGGAAGATTTTACCACTGATAATGGTGATAGTGATTTTTGGTTGTAGTTATAAATCCACTACCATGAAAGATTTCAGTAATGCTATAAGGAAACCTGCTATCGGCTATATATATATAGCGGCTTTAATCGAAGCTAATACTAATTTTTCATCTTTATTGTATGATAAAACCAAAGTAAAATTTGATTATAATAAACCGATTATTATCAAGAAAATTTCTCCTGAAAACAGAGTATTTATTGCACCAGTTAAAAAAGAGTATGGTGGTGAATTAACTTATGATGAGACAACTAGAAATGCGTTGAAAAATTATATTGCTATGAATAAATTTGCTCAGATTGCAGTAGATGAGAAAAATGCTGATTTTATTTTAATTGCAAGAGTTACAGATTCACTGCAGTTAATGACTGGTAGAAATTTCTCAAAACTTGATGTTACTATTTTTGATAAAGAAAAAAATATTGTCTATTTTTCAAAAGTATCTGGGTATTCTGTATCAGACGAGAACTTCTGGTATTTTCCTTCAAAAAGCGCAAAACCAGTATCATATATCTCTTTAAAAACATTGGAGTATATTTTTAAAAACCAGTTAAAAAAAGCTTTTGTGAGAGGTGCTTAGATGTTAAATGGTTTGTATGTGGCTACAAGCGGTCTTCTTGCACAATCTAAAAAAATGGAAGTGATAAGTAATAATCTTGCTAATATCAATACTACGTCGTACAAAAGAGATGATACAGTTTTTAGTAATTATCTGTTTGATGATAAAAGGGTTCCTCAAGATTTTATAAAAAGCACAGAATATAATAAAACTATAAACAATACTGTAAAACTTGATTCATTATATACTGACTTTTCTGCTGGAAATTTAAGACAAACTGGGAACAGGTTTGATTTGGCCTTAGAAAATAAAAATGTGTTTTTTGCAGTGGATACACCTTTTGGTATCAGATTTACTAGAGATGGTCATTTTACTCTAGATCAAAATAGAAGATTAGTTACCCAAGATGGATTCCCAGTTTTGTCAAGAAATTATGAGAATAATAACGGAATTGTTATCCCTGAGGGAGATGTAACCATAACACCAAATGGAGAAATTGTAGTCAATGGAATAGTTATGGATCAGCTATTTCTTGCTCAAGTAGAAAATCCGTCATCATTGCAAAAAATAGGTAGAAATCTGTATGCTGCCATTGGCTTTATGCCTGATGAATCTGAAGATCCTAGAGTTAGACAAGGGTTTCTTGAAGAAAGCAACGTAAACCCTATTAAAGAGATGGTTTCTATGATTGAGACGATGAGAGGTTTTGAAACATATCAAAAAGTAGTTCAGACTATTGATGAAATAAATAGTAAAACTTCCAATGATATTGGAAGACTGGCTTAATTTTTAATAAGGAAAAGGAGGTTTTTATGCTTAGAACATTGTGGACTGCAGCAAGTGGTATGACAACCCAACAGATAAATATTGATAATATTGCTAACAATCTTGCAAATGTTAACACTGCAGGATTTAAGAAATCTAGAGTCAATTTTGAAGATCTTTTATATCAAGAGATTAGGCCTGCAGGTGCTGTGACAGCTACAGGTATAAATCATCCAACAGGGATTCAAATTGGTCTTGGCTCAAAAGTGGTTTCCACTGAAAAGATTTTTTCACAAGGTAATTTTCAGCAAACAGGGAATCCTCTAGACTTAACGATTGAAGGTGATGGTTTTTTTCAAGTGACTTTACCTGATGGTACAGTGGGTTATACAAGGAATGGTTCTTTTAAAATTGATGCTGACGGTAATCTAGTAACTCCTGAAGGTTATCTTTTGGAGCCAAATATTGCGATTCCTGAGAATGCCCTTGAAATAAATGTTGGTGAAGATGGTACAGTCTCGGTAACATTGCCAGGTGAAGCGGAGCCCACAGAACTTGGGCAAATAGAGCTTGCTAAATTTATAAACCCTTCAGGTTTACGTTCAATTGGTAAAAATATTTATCTCCAAACAGCAGCGAGCGGTGAGCCGATTACTGGTGTGCCAGGAGAAGAAGGGCTTGGTACCATTGCTCAGGGTATTTTGGAGATGAGTAACGTAAATGTGGTGGAGGAGATGGTAAATCTGATTACTGGACAAAGAGCTTATGAAATCAATTCGAAGGCTATTCAGACCGGAGATGAAATGCTTCAAATTGTTAATAATTTGAAGAGATAAAATTTGAGGTAACAATGAAAGAAATACTGTTGGTATTGTTAATACTTTTACAAAGCAGTATGGTCATTGGAGGTGTGGTGGTAATTGATAGAGATTGTCTTTTTTACAGTGATGTTTTTTTGAATGGAAAAAGAAAGGATCTAATTTGCAATTTAAAACCAGGAGATAAAAAAGTTTTGCCACGTTCATTTTTGTATAGATTAATGAGACAAAATCCTAAGTTAAAACCTAAATTAGATTTTAGTAAAAAAATTATAGTTAAAAGGAAGGGCGAAATTTTAACAGAAGATACGCTGAGGTCTTTGGTAGCAGATCTGTATAGGAAAAGTTTTCCTGATGTTGAAATAAATATTAAAAAAGTGAATATGAACAAAAGGATTTACTTTACAAAAAAGAATGATTTAAAGCTTGATTTTATGAGTAGTAATAGGTTTGGTTCTGTATATTTTTTATTAACTAATGGATATAAAGATTATAGAATATATGCTTATATTAAAGGGTTTAAGGAGGTTTTTGTATCAAAGGAACGCATAAGAAAAAATGAGCCTATTAGTAATAAAGTTATTAAAAAGCGTATGGAGATTACAAAAATTTTGGGGGAACCAATTTTAGATATTAATACGTATATGGCATCAAAAACTATTCCGGTAAATAGAATTATCACTAGTAATTATGTGATTAAAAAGCCTGATGCGTTTAAAGGGGATTATGTAAAGCTGATTTATAAAAGTACCAGTATCATAGCTGTTACAAAAGGGGTTTTAGAGCAAAATGCATATATAGGTGATGTGATCAAAGTGAAGAATCCATCCTCAGGTAAATCTGTTTTTGCTAAATATGTTGGAGATAAAAGAGCAATTATATTGGATTATTGAAAAAGTTCAAAGTTTTGGGTTCAGAGCTGGGAACAAGGGTGTATAAATAGTATGGGTTACATTTCATACTGATTACCAAAAACACAAGATCTATTATCAAAGGAAAATTTTTCTTATTTTCAATCTATAAATTTTGGCAAGCATGTTGCTTAATAATTAGAAAAATAGCTAGTGAGGGGTAGGTATGAAAACCATAGTTGTTTTTTTAATAGTTGGCGTACTTTTTTCAGGATGTGCAAAGAAGGTTGTGACAGATGTTCCTGCCATCGATTATAAAAAAGAGATAGAAGAGTATAAAAAATATCAAGCATCAAAGAAGCCTTCACCATCATTATGGACAAATATGGGTAATTATGGAACATTTTTTCTTGATTATAAAGGAAGGAAAGTTGGAGATATTGTTATAGTAAAAATTGTGGAATCATCATCCGCATCAAATTCAAATACAGTCAAAACTAGTAAGTCAACAAGCTACAAAACTGGAATAACAAGCTTATTTGGGCTTCCTATCCATTTAGGAATGACTAACTTTCTAAATTCGGGAAGCAATTTTGATCCGAATATAGATGCAACTACAAACAACTCTTTTAGTGGAAAAGGACAAAAACAAAAATCCGATACAGTTACTGCCACAATTGCTGCACGTGTTATAGATGTATTACCTTCAGGTAATTTGGTGATAGAAGGTCGCCGTGAGATCGTTGTTGATCAAGAAAAACAGGTTATTTCTGTAAAGGGTGTAATAAGGCAAAAAGATATCGATGCTAATAATACCGTATTATCTACTGCTATAGCTGATGCTCAAATTAGTTATAGTGGAAAAGGAGTATTGACAGATGCAAATAGGAAAGGTTGGCTTGCTTCTGTTATTGATTGGGTATGGCCTTTTTAGGAGGATATGATGAGGGTTAGGTTGTTAGTGGTTATAATTTTGTTGTTTTTTGTCTGCAAGGTTCATGCTCTTGTTAAAATTAAAGATATTGCTAGGGTAAACGGCATAAGGGATAATCAATTGATAGGTTATGGTCTTGTAGTTGGTTTGAACGGTACTGGAGACAAATCTGGAACACAGTTTACGATACAGTCTCTTGTCAATATGTTAGATAGAATGGGTATTACTGTTGATAAAAAGAAAGTTAAGGTAAAAAATGTTGCCGCAGTGATGGTGACGGCAAAATTACCTCCCTTTGCGAAGGCAGGGACTAGAGTTGATGTAACTGTTTCTTCGATAGGTGATGCAAAGAGTTTAGAGGGAGGTACGTTGTTAATGACGCCTTTGGCAGGCCCAGATGGTAAAATTTATGCTGTGGCCCAAGGTCCTCTTTCTGTAGGAGGATTGAATGTTTCTGCTGGTGGCGGTGGTACGGTAAAAAATCATCCAACTGTGGGACGTATCCCAAATGGTGCCATGGTGGAAAAGGAGATCCCTTTTAGCTTGGATCAGGATTTTATTACATTAGCCTTTGAAAGGGATAGTATTTCAGATTTAGTTAAAGCAAAAAATGTTATAAATCATTTTTTTAAAACGAACATAGCTATGGTTGACTCTCCTAAGACTATTAAGGTGTTTGTCCCAGAAAACTACAGAAATAATTTTTATGATTTTTTAGATAAAGTGCTTCATTTGGAAATAGATCCTGAACCTTCATCAAAAGTGGTGGTAGATGAAAGAACTGGTACTATCGTGATGGGTTCTGATGTGAGAATAAGCAAGGTAGCTGTTTCTCATGGAAATTTGACAATAAAAATTACGGATACCGTTGAGATTAGTCAACCAGAACCTTTTTCTCAAGGCAAGACAGCTGTGGTTAGGCAGAAAAATACTGAGGTAAAAGAGGAAGATGCAAAATTGATGGTTATTCCAGAAGGTGTTAGGATTAGTGATTTAGTGAAGGCTCTTAATTCTTTAGGAGTATCTCCGAGAGACTTAATAGCTATTTTGCAAGCGATAAAGGCAGCTGGTGCTTTGCAGGGTGAATTGGAGATAATATGATGAAAGTAGATGGTGTAAATTATAATGTAAATAACAACTTAAAACTTGAAAAACTTAAAAAGGCGTGTGCTGATTTCGAGTCGTTATTTTATTATGAAATTTTGAAAACATCTAAGGATATTTTTAAAAGCAATTTGTTACCACAATCTGTGGCAGATGATATTTACAATGATATGTTTTATGTGGAAGTGTCAAAAGTGGCGGCAGAGAAAAGCGAAGGAGGTGTAAAAGATATATTGTTCGAGTTTCTATCAAAAGGGGTTGTTCATGACAGAGGAAAAAATTACCTGAATAATGGAAAAAATGTTTCAGTATCTGGACAATTTATAAGTGATTTGTTGGCATAAGGGTTGCTTGTATAGAACTAGTTGCAGTTAAAAGAGGTTGTTTAATGAAGGGATTTTTGCTAAAGTTTTTAATGTATGTGCCGATATTCCAGTTAAGCTGGAGCTGGAGGTAGAAATGAGAATTGAGGATAAAGTAAGGTTAGGATATGAAAGTATCACAAAACTGGATAAGCAGAAGGATTTGGAAAAGAAAGATAGAAATGACGTGCATCTTAATAAACAGGATAGAGTAGAAATCTCAAAGACGCAAAAAGAAATAGACACTATAAAAAATAAGCTAAAAAGAGCTTCTGAAGTTAGAGAAGAAAAAATTAGGAATATTAAAGAGCAAATAGATTCTGGCACATACGATGTAAGTGGTAAAAAAGTCGCTGAGAAAATAGTTAACCTTGCCATAGATAACCTCTTCTAACTGTAACTATCAACTTAGGACAAAAACAATGGAGGAAAGGATGGAAACAATCCATAACCTTATAAGTGTGCTTACTGCTCAGCGTGATTTATACAAGGAGCTTTATGAGCTGTTGTTGCGCGAAAAAGAATATATAATGAATTGGGATGTTGATAAAATGATGGAGCTTCCAAAAATTAAAGATACTTTTTTTTATAAAGAAAAAATGCTTGAAGAAGCTCGCAGAAAAGTAGAACAGAAAGTTTCGAAATCTCTGGGGAAAGATAGTGTTACACTTTCTGATATATTAAGTGTTATGAAAGATAGTAAACAAAAAGAGTTGCTTGAAAACATTAGTAATGAGATTTTAAAGATTACAGAGAAGATTACTATAGAAAACAGGAAAATAAAAATTCTTTATAATACAAATCTTAAACTCATTTCTGATTTTTTCAATAAAATAGGTATAACCGAAAATAAAGCCTCTTATACAAAAAATTATCACGCAAGTACTGCGTATAGGACTGCAATAGATAAAAATTTATAAGGGTGATTTATGTCCAATATTTTTGGAATTTTCCAAACCGGTGTATCAGGATTAATGGTTTCGCAAGCTGGAATCGATGTTACCGGGCATAATATTGCCAATGTCAATACAGAAGGTTATTCGAGGCAAAGGGTAAGCATAGAAACAGAAATTCCCCTACTTATTCATCCTGGACCTTTTGGTAGAGGGGCTCGTATTGCAGGTGTTGAAAGAACTTATGATGAAGTTCTTGCAAAAAATATAAGGAACTCTAATTCCACATTAAAATATTATGAAAGCTTAGAACAGTCTTTGCAAAGTGTAGAAATTTATTTTAATGAGTTGGAAGCTGGTTCTGGGTTAGGCGATGCACTGAAAGATTATTTTAATGCTTGGGCAGATCTTGCGAATACTGCACCGGATGCTTCAGATGAAGCAACTGTAAAAAGAATAACATTGATAGAAAAAACTGATACTTTAATTCAAAAGATTCACGAAGGGTATGGTGTCATTGAAAACATTAGAAGTCAATCCGATAAAAATATAGAGGAATATGTAAAAGAGATAAACGACTTAGCAGAAAATATAGCGTATTTGAATTATCAAATAGCTAAAACAGAAGCAACTGGGGATCATGCCAATGATTTGCGAGATAAAAGGGAATTACTTTTAGATAAAATGGCAGAGCTTACAAATATCAATACTTTTGAGAGGTCGGATGGACAGCTTAACGTGTTTGTTGGTGGAATTTCTATTGTGGATGGAGCTACAGCAAATAAGTTATACACTGTAGAGAACAAAAATAACAATAGCCACTATGATATTTACTGGGGAGCAAAACTCGTAGATAAACCTCAAGTAAATATTTCTGATAAAATTACTTCAGGCAGATTGTATGCTGAACTAAGAAGTAGAGATGATTTACTTAAAGGGTATCTTGATACGTTGGATGAATTTGCCGGTAATTTGATATTAAAAACAAATCAGGTTCATGCTTTGGGGCAAGGTTTAGAGCGCCTTACTCAAATCACTTCGACATATAATGTGGAAAACCCAGCCTATAAATTTAATGAAGAACCGGGCAAACTTCCATTTGATGTTAATAAAGGGACTTTTAGGATATCTGTATATAATGATAAAGGATTAAAGGTGGCTGATTATGATATCGATGTTGATCCAACAGTAGATAGTCTTAATTCTGTTATACAAAAAATATCCCAGGTTGATGGCAATCCATCTGGTGGGTTAATTCAGGCATATCTAGCCGAAGGTAACAAATTAAAAATACAGGTGGCTGATGGTTATACATTTAGCTTTTCTGAGGATAATTCCAATATGTTAGCAGCTTTTGGAATGTATGGTTATTTTAAAGGTACAGATGCAAAGACGATAGAGTTAAATGATATAGTGAAAAATGATAATCGTTTTATTGCAACAAGTAAAACTGGTAAACCTGGTGATAATAGAAATGCATTGGAAATAGCAAATTTGAAGTATGAACAGGTTTTTGAAAATGGGGGAGCACGTTTTGATGATTTTTATTCAGTTTTTGTTGCGCAAATTGCAAGTGATAAAAGACAGGTCGATGTTTTTGTGGATGCTAAAACAGAAGCTGTAAACCAAATGCAACTTAAATTGGAACAAGTGAAAGGTGTTTCGTTGGACGAAGAGTTTACGAACTTGATAAAGTTCCAAAAGGCTTATGAAGCAAATGCAAGATTTATAACTGCTGTTGATCAGATGATTGACAGGTTGATTAATGGTACAGGTACTGTTGGAAGGTAGGGATTAGCAGATGAGAGTAACATTTAATATGCTTTATTTAAAAAATCAAAGAAGTATTGGTAATAGTCTTGAAAAATTGACTATTGCGAATGATAAAGTGAATAAAGGGAGAAATCTTTTAAATCCAGAAAGTGATCCAGTATATTATTCCAGTGCCATAAATATTCAAAGAATGATTGATGAGATGGATCAGTTCAAACGAAATGCAGAAAATGCTCTCACTTGGATTACGAATGAAGATAATGAATTGCAAAATGCTTCAAGCTTAATAAGTAAAGCTAAAAATGAATATGCTATTGCTGGTATCAACGCTTCTCAAAATGAGACTAGTAGAAAAGCTCTGGCAGGTGATGTTAAAAATATTTTAGATAGCTTGGTTGATATAGGTAATGCTAACTATCTTGGTAGATATATTTTTGCAGGTTATAAAACATCTACCAAGCCTTTTGCTGCCGATGAAAAGCAGATAAAAGGAGTGGTTACGGATAATGTTCAAATTGATGTGGTTAAGAAAAAGACTTTTGCAGATTTGAAAGAGCTTGAGGAAGGTAATTATACTGTAAATATTGAAAAGATTTCAGGATCTTATGGGTTGGTAAAAATAGAGATAGTTGATTCGACGGGTAAGAAGCTGTTTTTTGATTCTAATGGTAGTGATGAATCAGCAAAGAATGGGAATATAGCAAAAAACTATATGGTTTTAAGATATAAACCTGGGCAGATCATTAATACTGGTGTAGGATTTGGAATTAAAATGCCAGATGTGGAATATGGCGATTTTGATAGTACAAAGGTTTCTTTCTATTATGTGCCAGGTGATGATATCAGATATCATGGTGATGATGGTAAGATAACCACAAAAATCGGTTATAGTCAGGATGTAACATTGAATCTAACAGGAAAAGAAGTTTTTCTTGAAACTAATAGAGTATTAAAGGGTACTGTTTTCAATTCAGTGAATGGTTTGCCAATAACGGAAACTACCAATTTCCTCGATATTGACAATGCAAATATTTCTCCAGCAGATTATATTGAGCTAAGCGGCACAGACCACAATGGTTTTTCAGTTGGTATTGCGAAATTGTGGGGGGCTGAAAATGTTCAACTTGATATGACTAATACCACTGCTGCTGAAAGAACAATCCATATAGAATATGGAAACTATGATGTTTCTATTGTGATGGATGAGAGGGCTTATAAAGATACTGATGATGTTGTTTTTGAACTAAACAGAAAACTTGAACAAGAAGGGCTTGGTAGTGAAATAGAAGCCTTTGCTGACGGTGATAGAGTGATGCTAGTTACAACGAGGGCTGGTGCATATGTAAGATTGAAGGTTACTGGTAGTGAAAATAATACTTTGGGTTTTATTCAAAACCCTAGCGATCCTCCTTATGTTTCAACAGGAAAAGGTAGAAAGTTTTTTATAGGATATGATGAATTTAAACAGCTTGATTCAACAACATATGAATCACCTCTAAAGAATGTTCATAATGATATATCTTTTGGTGGTGATGTTGAACTTATAATAAATGGGCAGAAAGTGGTTTTTAATGCTCCTAGTAGTGGTTCAGAAGAACAGAATAGGGATAATGCTCAAGCAAATTTGAATGAGGCATTAAAAAAAGCTGGTTTAGCAACCACGATTAAAGCTAAAGTAGATATCGGAACACTTGGTGATGGAAAATTTAATTTAGTTTTGGAACACGTAAATATTGATCCGGATAACAATACTTACTTTAATACAAAAGTTGTTAATACTAATGATGTTCAGTTTTCAACCCCAAGAAGTGATACTTATCCCTCTTATCAAGCAACTAAAAAGGTCAAAGATTTTGTAGAGTTTATTGAATCTCTTTATGATAATACTGTAGATGCAAAGATAGATAATGGTCAACTAGTTGTGGAAGATTTGCGGTCTGGTGTAAGTAGAATGACATTAAAGATAAATGAAAGTAATCAGGGAATAGGATATCCAGAAGTTAATAAAGATGTTGTTTTGTTTGGTAAATATACAGGTAATGTAGATGCAACCTGGAGTTTTAATTATGATTACGCCGCAGACGAACTTACTGTAAGTTCTGGTAGTTCAACTATAGATGTTATTAATAATATTAGGACCAATAATTATGATGGAAGTCCGATAGAGTTGAGTTATGGGATAAAAGCTTCTTTTGATCCCCAGATTTTTAATAATAATTTTAGTTTTAATGTTGATTTGAAAAGTAATAGCAGTCTAAGTTTTGGAGA
>NZ_JAQNCS010000022.1:0-29552 GCF_049472655.1 Deferribacter abyssi | reverse complement strand
TATAGTTTTTGACACAGGGCAGAGCGTATCAGTTATAAATAACTATAAATATTTGGCTGATAACATTAAAAAGATAGATTTTGTTGTTCTCAGCCATGGTCACTATGATCACACGGGTGGAATTGCAAAACATCCAAAATTTTTTAAAGAATTAACAAACAAGATTTTTGCATCAAAATATATCTTTGATAAGCATTTAAGAAGAAGGACTAAAAATGATTTTGAAGAAATTGGTTTGAATAAAAATTTATGTAAAGATTTTTATTTTGAATATATAGATGATTATAAAAAAATAAACGACGACATATATCTTATTGCCAATATTAAAAATTTTGAACCTTTTAATGCTGATTCGCGACTTTATTGTGAGATTAATGGTGAAATTATAAAAGATCCTTTTAGAGATGAATTATATATGTTTATAAAATTTAATGATAAGAATATTTTGATAACTGGTTGTTCTCACTCAGGGATTATCAACATTGTTAAAGACTGTCAAAGCAAAATGAATGTGGATAAGATTGATTATTTGATAGGAGGAACGCATCTTTTTAAAAGTGATGAAGAAACAGTTAATAGGGTGATAGATTTCTTCTCTCAAGAAACAGAAGTAGAAAATATAATAACAGGTCATTGTACTGGTCTAAATTCTTTTTGTATGTTGAAGTCAAAGTTGAGCTCTAATTTATTTTACATGAAAACTGGGATGGTTTTTGATATTTAATAACTAGTTATTTTCACATATTATTAATGAGTTGTATTTATAAAATATTAAAACCCAGCCTGTTTTATTATTAACTCTAATTTTTGCCCAGTTTTCTTTTTTCTCAATTACTTCTGCTATACTATTTTTAGAAATTGTAAAATAATAGTTAGATTTTAACGAAGGTAGCTCTCTCAGTTTTTGATTTACTAAAAATTTAATACAATTTTTTGACTTTGTGATTTTTGTTTTATTGTCTGTTTTAATACTAATATTAATATTTTTTCTTTGCTTATTATTACTGTCACTTTTGTTATCAGTTTCTAGTATTTGATTATTGAATTGAGATTTTATGCTAGATTTGTTTGTTAATGAGGGATGTATCTCGTTTTTAGAGGAATATAATTGATTGTTTTTACAAAAAACAAAATAAAGAATAGTTCCACCAGTAAGAAATATTAAAATCAAAAGAAAAATTATTACTAAAGCTGTTTTTTTTGTATTTTTACCTGTTTCAAATATGTTAGTATGAGTGACATATGTTGGGAATATTTCATTAAAAGCTTTTTCAATGTGTTTCTTAGTAATTTTTTTACAACGATCATTGTAAGCATTAATTAAGGTATGTTCACAAATTCTATTTATTTCTTTAGGGTTACCTTGTGTTAAATCATATAAAAGTTTTATAGCATCTTTTGAAAATAGAATATTATTATTTTTTGATACTTTTTTGATTCTATAATAAACATAATTTTCAATGTCTTTTTCATTAAGTGGTTTTAATTGTATAATAATAGAAATTCTTTGTTTTAACTGTTTTAAACTGTGATTGTTTAAAACTTCTAGAAATTTAGGTTGACCTACAAATAATATTTGTAAAAGTTTTTCATCTTCTTTTTCAATGTTTGATAACTGTCTGATAATATCCATTGTTTCAATAGGTAGATTTTGAGCTTCATCAATTATTACAAGAGCATTTTTACCTTTTTTATGAAGTTCTACAAGAAACTCAGTTAGCTTTTCAAATACTTTACTGATATCTAGCTTATCTGGTAATATTATGCCAAAATCACTACATATGTATCTTAGCAATTCTTCTGGATTTAAAAAAGAATTTAAAACTAATGATGTGTCTACATTTTTAAGAGTATTAATTAAAACACGTGTCAATATTGTTTTTCCAGTACCTATTTCACCTATTAATGCCAAGATGCCTTTTCGTGTATTTATTGCGTATTCAATTAAATTTATTGCTTCTTCATGGCTAGAAGAATAATAAAAATAATCTGGATCCGGTGTTAATTTAAAAGGATCATCAATTAAGTTGAAGAATTCTTTATATATACCCATTAATGTTTTGACTTTTATTCTTTTTTTCTTTTGTTTAAAATTACTAATATTATCATATATTTTTCTCTTAATTTCAACAATAAAATCGGTAGTGTATAAGATTTTTGCGTAAGATTGCATAAGAAGGGCTCTTATAGTTTACATAGAATTAAGGATGAAAATAAGATAATTTAGTTATCACTTTATAAGGGGCAATTATCTAACTTAATTTTTGCAGTTTTTGGTAAAATTTTATCTTTTAATATTAGTATCTTAGTGAATAATAAATTAAGCCAATATATTCGTGAAGGGCATGCCAAGTATCGTAAAAATAGCTCATTTTTGGCATAAAGCTGTCAAAATTGTAATTTGTTCTATCTGTTTTATAGTCGGTAGGTGCTGGAATAACCTTAACACTTACTTTTTTAAAAGATAGTACAGCTCTTTTCATATGATATGCAGAAGTTACTAAAATAGCATTTTTTATTTTCAATTTTGACATTATCTTTTTGCAAAATAAAGCATTTTCATAGGTGTTTTTACTTTTAGTGTCGGTAAAGATCTTGGATTCGCTTACTCCTAGCTTGATCAACACTCTTTTCATGGCGTCTGCTTCAGATTCAATTTTTTCAGATTTAAATGCGCGTCCGCCACTTACTAGAATTGGCAGATCAGTAATTTTATGGATGTAGTATGCATATATTAACCTTTTTAATGGATCTGGTTTTACTGATGCATGAAGGTTATTATCTGGAGATATGTCATAAATACCTCCTCCCAGAACTATTATAATGTTAGCATTTTTTGTAGTTTTAATATTTAACGGTGGATAGCTGTTTTCAAGAGGTAATAGTAAAAAGTCTTTTGTTGGTTCTATTGAAAGAAAATAGATTATTATAATGAGTATATTTGAGAAAATTATAACAACTTTAATACGTTTTTTTAATTTATTTGAAATCTGATAATCTTTAAGATTGTTTAACAACTTTAATATATGTGATAAACTTATTAATATTATTAATAAAATTAAAATAAAAATTCCAGGTGGTAACAAAAAGTAAGTGAATAATTTTGAAATCATGAAAGTCATTTTTCTACATTTTTTAGAAATATTTTTATTTTTTCATATACTTCATCAATATTAATATCTGTCATACATTTAAAATGCTTTTTTGGGCATTTTGATAAGCCATGTATATGGCAAGGACGACAATTAAGATTTTTGTTTTCAATAACTTGAGAGTTAGTAAAAATTGGATAAAATCCAAATTCGTGTGTAGTTGAACCAAAAATAGCAATTGTTGGTGTGTTGCAGCCTATACCAATATGCATAGGGCCCGAATCTGTAGTTATTAAGAGCTTAGCTTTTGCTATAATTTTTATCATTTCTTTAATAGTTGTTTTATTGGTGAGATTATAAATATTTTTATGTTTAATATTAAAATTTCCATTACCTATAATAGTAATTGCTTCACCTTTATTGGCTAGTTTTGAAGCAATTTCTTCAAAATAAGGCCACTCTTTAGTGGTTTTGCTAGCAAAAGGATGAATAACAATGATATTTTCTTTTTTATTTTTTTTAATTAGAGTGGGGCGCAAGTCTTCAATAGTATTGATTTTTAGAGGTAGTATTTTGTTTACAGCTTCAAAGTACTTTTCAACCACATGTTTTTCTAATGAGTTTTTAAATAGACGAAACTTGACAAACATTCTCCTTTTAAAAGAATCTTTTTTGTAAGAGCTTATTTCCGATGGTGAAAAAATTTTTAGAAAAAAAGTTCTTAAATTACTATGTAAGTCAAAGATATAATCGTAATCATTGATATTGTCTTGTATAAATTTTAAATATTCAAAAAAAGAGCTTTTTCTTTTTATTGATAAAATTTTTTTTATTTCAGGTCTTAGAGATATTAGGTCTTCGTATCCTTTAGATGTTAAAAAGTGAATTTCATAATTTGGATATTGTTTGTAAAAAATGTTTATTATGCCAGTAGTTAAAACAATATCTCCAATAGATGAAAATCTTACAAAGAGTACTTTTTTATTCATTAATCACCTTTAGAAATGCATCGAACACTTTATCTGGACTTATATCTAACATACACTTAAAATGATTTTGGGGACATTTTTTACCACCGTGAAGTCCACATGGACGACAACTTATTTCGTTATTTTCAACAATAATGCTTTTGTTATCATATGGATAAAAGCCAAGTTCTTTTACTGTAGGTCCAAAAATACCAACAACTGGTTTATTGTGGGCTATACTTATGTGAAGGGGAGCACTATCATTTGAAATAAGCAGATCCACAGATTTTATCCACGTGGATAATTCTAAAATCGATGTTTTGCCTGCTAAATTTATAAATGGTGTGGAAGTATAAGTTTTAATTTTATTAACCACTGGAATTTCATTTTTGGATGCAAAAATTATGGGTATATAATCGTTTTTATATAATTTTTCGATGAGCTTTGTAAAATATTCTGCAGGCCACATTTTTGTAGCCCACATACTTGCTGGAGCTATTCCGACAATTTTTTTGTTTGGAAATGAAGCTTTCAAAAACCTTGCGATATTTTTATATAATTTTTCATCATAAGAAACTTCAGGTTTTCCTGCAATTTTTTTTATTTTTTGAAAATCATAATTTTTTAAAATCAATTTCAATAACAATAAATTTCTTTCAACCTCATGTAAGCTCATTTTTCGATTAATAGTGTCGGAATATAAAAAAGATAAAACAGATTCATTAAATGAGATAGACCGCTTTGGATTTGAAAAAAAGTTTATTAATG
This sequence comes from Deferribacter abyssi, assembly GCF_049472655.1. Lineage (NCBI taxonomy): Bacteria > Pseudomonadati > Deferribacterota > Deferribacteres > Deferribacterales > Deferribacteraceae > Deferribacter > Deferribacter abyssi. Next base: position 24,724 of record NZ_JAQNCS010000022.1, on the reverse strand, counting down.
TGCTTCTCAAGGACTTGTGACATGAAATAATTATATCAAAATGTATTTTTTTTAATTTTTTAATAAAGAGAATAAGATTTTTTATGCCTTTTTCTGTGTTTCTTTTATCAAAAATTATTATTTCATCAATAAAACTTAGGTTTTTAAAAAGAGGAGCACTTTCTGGCCTAACACAAAAGTAAACTTTACTATTAGGATAGAAATATTTGACTGCTTTAATAAGTGGAGTTGTTAGTATAGAATCTCCAATAAAGGATGGATTAAATATTAGTATTTTCATGCGATGTGATAATAAAGAAATTTTTTTTGAAATCAAGAGATAGTTAAAAATTCAATTTTTACTCAGATTATATTTTATAATATATTTCCTAAGAAATTACTGAGTAAATAGTTTGATAATAAACAATAATGTGACTTTAGAAATTATTCAAAAAGGAGTAAAGATATAATATTTGCTAAATGTTATTTGTGTTTATTTAAAGTTAGAAAGTAAGTACTTCATATCCGTCATTTATAAGATTTGATATATACTTTCCTACATATTTTATTTTTGCTCCTTTTTGCTTTAAGTTTTCTGTAATTCCTATTTGATCAGCAATATATTTACAAAATATAGGCTCAGCATGTTCTTGAAGTTTATTAAAAAGTTCTTCATCTTCTAATAATAATTTTTCAGCTTGTCCAAAAATTACAAATTTAACATCTTCTACCCATCCATGTTTTTTTGCATTAATACCATATGTAATACCTGGTTCAAGAATTTCTTTTTTATTTGATGATAACCAGATCAATATTTTTGCCATTATCTACCTCCGATTATAAACTATCCCTTTATATAAAGAAACATTAATAAAAAATGCGTAAAACTTCCTAATAAAACAAATATATGGAAAATCTCATGAAATCCAAGAATATCTTTAAGAAAGTTTGGTTTTTTTACAGCATAAATTATAGCACCAATTGTATAAAAAACTCCTCCTAATACCAATAACAAAAAACCATTAGGTGGTAATGATGTGTATAATGGATAAATAGCTATAATAGCAGTCCAACCCATAAGAAGATAATTTGCTGCAGAAAGAGTTCTTGAAATGTTTTTAATTAATACTTCAAGTAATATACCAATTACTGCTATTATCCATATAATTATAAATAGGGAAATACCTATTTTTTTATCTAATACGATAAGTGAAATGGGAGTATAGGACGCTGCTATAAAAATATAAATCATAATGTGGTCAATCTTTTTAAAAACAAAAATCAGTGATTTATTTTTAGTGATTGAATGATAAATAAAACTTGATGTAAAAGATAAAAACATTCCTAGACTATATATTGTAAAAGCAATCTTTTTGGATAAATAACTACTACCATTAACTAATAAATAAAAGACTACTATACTAAAGATAGAACCTATCAAATGTGTGATGGCATTGACAGGTTCTCTAAATTTCAATTTCATAATTGACTAGTTACTAAATCCTCTTAAAAGATAGTTTAATATTATTTTATATTCTTTATTGCTGAGATTTGCTCCTTTTTTCTGCATTCTATCTAAAACCGATATCCATTCTAATTTTGTAAGTTGTTTACCTTTAATAATATCAAGCGAATAATGGCATTTAGAACATTTTTTTACGGCGAGTTGTTCTGGGGTAACACCAGCAGTTTTTAAGGAAAAAATTGCATATAATATACCAAACATTATAATTATAAGTAAGTTAAATTTCATAAATATTTTTCAATTTTATCATTTTTACGCCATTTTCTAATTTTATCTTTTATTATATTTTCTAATTTATTATCTACTATTAACTGGGAAATTTGCTTTTTTACTTCTTCATAAGTCAGTGTTTTTCCCTTTTTATTTTCAATTACTTTTAAAATATGATAGCCAAATTTAGATTTGAATGGTTTACTAACTTTTCCTGTTTTGGTGGTGAATGCTATTTTCTCAAACTCAGGTACTGTTTTACCTTTTGTAATAAAACCTAAATCCCCACCGTTTTGAGCTGAAGCATCTTCAGAATATTTTTTTGCCAAATCTTCAAAGGATTCTCCTTTGTTAATTTTATTATATATTTCATTTATTAATTTTTTTGCATCTATATCACTTCTTTTTTTACCAGTTAAAATTATAATATGTTTTACATGGACACTATCTGGAGTTTTAAATTTATTTATGTTCTTATTGTAAAACTCTTTTTTTTCTACTTCTGTTACCTTAATATTGCTTTTAATTGCATCAATTTGTTTTCTAACCAGAATATTTTTTCTTATTTTATTTTTTAGTTCTTGTTCAGTTAAATTATTTCTTTTTAAAGCATCTTGAAACTCTTTTTCATTATTAAAACTTGATTTTAGTTCTGAAAGTTTTGTTTTAATATCTTTTTCGATGTTTTTGTAAGAAAATTTTTCAGAATGTTGAGCAAGTACTTCCCTATCAATTAGTTGGTCAACTATTTTTTCTTTAATTTCTCTAAATTGTGGGTTATTAAAGTCAACGCTGTTTGGTGCTATACCGTTTTTTAATAAAATCTCTGCAAAAACAGCATTTACTTCAGATTCATAAATTGGGGAACCGTTTACTTTAGCGATTATTTTGTTTTCTGCCATAACTAACGATGCTGCTATCATTAGCAATAAAAATACTAAAAATAGTACTTTTTTCATAATATCTCTCCTGATTTTACTTTTCATATAATAATCTGTTTCTCAGAAATATAATGACATTTAGTAATTTTAAAATCAAGCAAAAAGAAAAAATATTTTTCAGTTGGAACTGTTTTACTCTTTAAAAATTATAAGTTGAGAATGATGATCAACACTATATCTTTCATTTTATCATTTTATTACTATTTTTCTGTATGGTAGAAATGAGGAATGCTTAAATTGTTTTTTTGAAAATAGCGCCAAAAAATGAATCCATATCATTTTGTGCTGGAGATGTTTTGAAAAAGTTATTAACTATCAATTTAGAATAGTATTTAGGATCAAGAGATTCTGATACAGATATCAACTCAATTTTATTCTTATATTTTTTTAAAAAATAATCTACTTGCATTTCATTTTCGTCAACCAAAAAACTACATGTGACATATACTATATAACCGCCTTTTTTTGCTGCTTTTAGGGAATTATCAAAAATTTTGCGTTGTAATTCTATTTTTTTATTTAAAGAGTTTTCGGTTGTTCTAATGTTTAAATCTACGTCTCTACGCCAAGTCCCAAGCCCAGAACAAGGTGCATCCATTAATACAACATCGTAGTAAAAAGATTTTGGTTTTTTAGTTATATTTATTTTAGCATCAGTTAGTTTTGCTCTTTTTTTTAATATTTCTAATTTTTTTTTGTCAATGTCATAAGCATCAATATTTACACTATTGTAAAAATGACTTGCTAAAGAAAGAGATTTGCCGCCACTGCCTGCACAAATATCCAAAATATTGTTTCCTGGTTTTGCAGGTACTAAAAAGGTTATAATCTGGCTGGCTTCATCTTGTATTTCAAAATATCCTTTTTTAAATTTATTTAGAGTCTTAGCATTAATATGATTATCAAATTGTAATCCATAAGGTGAATACTCTGTAAATTTTAATTCGTATTTTTTTAATTTTTTTGAGTATTCCAAATAAAGCTTTTCTCGAGTTGTCTTTAACATATTTGCTCTAATAGTAAGAGGTGCACGCCTTAAAAAGAGCTTAAAATCTTTAGGATTAATACTAACTAAAATTTTTTTTGCTATTTCCTCATTAAAACCAAACAAAGTTACTAACGTATCTATATCTGGAGTAAACTCTTCAGATTTAAGTCTTGATATTTCATCAAATGTGATTTGGAAGTTTTGACTTCTCACATAACCTATATACCTTATACAGTCATATAGAAAGTCTGATAATTTTCTTCTTTCTTTAGAATTTAAATTTTGTTTTCTTATAAAATCATCTATTACTTTTCTGGCAAGAATTTTTTCATGATAAATTTTTTTTAAAAGTAAGCTTATTTGTTTAATTTTTTCCATATTTATTCAAGATAAGTGTATCTATTTCTTCCGTTATTTTTACTTTTATAAAGTGCCTTATCAGCTTTTTCTAGCATCTCTTTAGCAGATTTATAGCTATTTTTAAACTGTGTAAAACCAGCACTAAATGTAACCTTAAACACAAAGCTATTAAAATCGAAAATATGATTTGAGATAATGCGCATCAACTTGTCAAGATATTGTTTTGTACCTTCAAAAAGAGTATTTAATAAAATTACAGAAAATTCTTCTCCACCATAACGAGCAATAATATCAGATTTTCTTGAGTTAGCTACTAAGATATTAGCAAATTCTTTTAAAACTAAATCACCTACCAAATGTCCATATGTATCATTTACTTTTTTGAAGAAATCAATATCCATTATTATTACGGAAAAGCTTTTGCCGTATCTTTTAGCTTCCAAGAATGTTTTGTTTAGTGACTCTTGGAAATATGCATGGTTATACAATCCAGTGAGTCCATCTCTAATTGCAAGCTCTTCAATCCGTTCTTTTTCTTCTAATACGTTCGTTGAAGCTAAAGCAAGATCAAAGATTTTTTCATTTAATATTTGTATGTCATTAAGCTTTGATTTTAAGCATTGAAGAAGTGAAAAGAAAAAAGGGTGAAAGTGTTCATTTTCTAAAAAGCTTAAATTAATAAGAATTATATCTTTATTATTGATAAACTTTTTTGGTAGTTCGCCAATGTTATCGTATAAAATAATTACTAAATTTTCTTTTCTTAAAAGTATTTTTATTATATTTTGTAACCTATTATTATATTTTAAAATAATTATTTTATCACATAATTTTTCTGCTTCATAAATATTTTCTAAAAACTTCAATGATAAACTTTTGAAGATATTACTTTTTATTAAATATTTCTCTAAACCTTCTGTTACTAAATACATTATACCTCTTCAGGTCTCATATGTGGGAATAGAATTACTTCTCTAATTGAATTTTTATTTGTAAATATCATAACTAATCTGTCTATACCAAGTCCTTGACCAGCAGTAGGGGGTAATCCATACTCTAATGCTCTAATATAATCGTTATCCATCATATGAGCTTCTTCATCACCAGCTTCTTTAGCTTCTACTTGTTTTTGAAAACGTTCTTTTTGGTCTATAGGATCATTGAGTTCGTTAAAACCATTGGCAACTTCCATCCCTGCAATAAAAAGTTCAAATCTTTCTGTAATTTCAGGGTTATTATGTTTTGATTTAGCAAGTGGAGATACTTCTTTTGGATAATCTATAATAAATGTTGGTTGAACCAGTTTTTCTTCTACTGTTTTTTCGAAAATTTCAAGAACTATCTTTCCTAAGCCCCAATTTTTTTCAACTTTTATTCCAAGATTTTCTGCTAAAGATTTTGCCTTATTAAAGTCTTTCAAATCCTCTTTTTTAATATCTGTGTATTTTTCTATTGACTCTTCTAAAGTTAATTTATCCCAAGGAGGGGTTAAATCGATTTCATAATCACCGTATGTAATTTTAGTAGTACCAAGAACATTTTGAGCAATGGTAGATAACATATTCTCAGTAAATGACATTTGATCATAATAGTCTGCATATGCCATGTACCATTCCACCATGGTAAATTCTGGATTATGCTTTGTTGAAATACCTTCATTTCTAAAATTTTTATTAATTTCAAAGACTCTTTCAAGTCCTCCAATAACTAATCTTTTCAAATAAAGTTCTGGAGCTATTCTCAAGTAAAGTTTCATGTCAAGAGCATTGTGATGAGTAATGAATGGTTTTGCAGTCGCTCCACCAGCAATAGGTTGCATCATAGGTGTTTCAACTTCAATGAATTCATTCTCAATGAAATATTGCCTCATTTCCTGGATTATTTTACTTCTAGTTATGAAAAGTTGCCTTATATCTTCGTTTACAATCAAATCAACATATCTTAATCTATATCTTTTTTCTACATCTTTTAAACCGTGCCATTTTTCAGGTAAGTCTCTCAAGGCCTTAGTAAGAATTTTGTAGTTTTCAGCAAATATAGTTAGTTCGCCTGTCTTAGTTTTAAAAAGATAACCAGATACACCTATAAAATCACCAATATCAGTTTTTTTGAAAACAGTATATTCTTCTTCACTTAAGTCTTTTTTAGAAATATATATCTGAATAGTTCCACTTCTATCTTTAATACCTATAAAGGCAGCCTTACCAAACTCTCTTATTGCCATAACACGACCAGCAACAGTGACTCTGTATTTTTTTTCCAATAACTCATCGTTTGAAGAATTTATATATTTTTCTTTAATATAAGATATTTTAAATGGAACTTTAAATGAGCTTACATATGGGTTTATACCCATCGCTTTTAAGTCATTTAATTTTTCAATTCTGTGGTTATCCATAAATTTTTCACTCCTTTTTTATTTTTTTTGAAAATCATTATTGCATTTTTATTTTTTTTTCAATAGTTATGTTTTGAAAAATATAATAACTTGAGAATGAAATTAAAACAAGGTGAATTATGAGTAAAAAAGTTTTAGTTGCAATGAGTGGTGGTGTTGACAGTTCTGTTGCTGCGTATAAAATGTTAGAAAAAGGTTTTGATGTTGTTGGCGTTACACTAAAACTATTTGATGGTCCTACTCAATTTATAGATGATGCAAGAAAAGTAGCGGAGAAGCTTGGGATAGAATGGTATTATGCTGACTATAGTAGTCATTTTAAAGAGGTTATATCATATTTTATAAATAGTTATCGAAAAGGGGAAACACCAAATCCATGTGCTTTTTGCAATAAAAATGCAAAGTTTGTTTATCTCTTCAATGAAATGCAAAAAAACAAAGCTGAAATGATTGTGACTGGGCATTATGCAAAAGTTGTTGAAAAAGATGGTTTAAAATATATTGGTAAAGCTAAAAACTTGAAAAAGGATCAATCTTATTACTTGGCATTGCTGGATAATTTCCAAGTAAATTTATTATATTTTCCACATGGAGATGTAGAATCTAAAGATGAAGTTAGAGAATTAGCTAATAAAATAGGGTTAAAAGTAGCTTCCAAAAAAGATAGTCAGGAAGTTTGTTTTTTATGTGGCAAAGATTATAGAGAATTTTTAAAGGAAAGGATTGATTCTAAAAGGTTTAAGAAGGGGTATTTGATTTATAATGGTAAAAAGATGAGACAACATGAAGGGATAGAATTTTTTACCATAGGACAAAGAAGGGGCTTAGGCCTCAATTATCATGAACCATTATATGTTACAAATATTGATGCAAACAGTGGAAATGTTTATTTAGCAAAAAAAGATAATGTTTTTAAAAGATGTGTAAAATTGAAAAATGTAAATATTATAAACGAAAGGAAAAGAATATTTAAAGCAAAAGCAAAAATAAGGTATAGGATGGAAGAAGCTGATTGTATGGTGGAAATTTTACCTGAAAATAAAGCAATAATTCTATTTGATGAACCACAATTTGCACCAACAAAAGGACAGGTTGTTGCCATTTATCAAGATGATTTGGTTTTGGGAGGTGGTTTTATTTATGACGTTTTTTAATATTCTTTCTAAGATAATTATACTACTAGGAGTATATTATGAAGGTGGGACTTATTTCTGATAGCCATGATAATATAACTAATATGAAGAAATGTATAAGCTACCTGAATAGCTGTGGAGTAGATTTTGTTTTTCATTGTGGAGATATAGTTTCTCCTTTCACGATAAAGATTATGAATGAATTGAAATGTGATTATAGGGTGGTCTTTGGAAACAATGATGGTGAATGGTTATTTCTAAAACAGGCTTCAGATAATAGAATTTTTAAACCGCCATATTTATTTGAGTTTGACCAAAAAAAATTTTTATTGTTACATGAAGGTGATATTGCAATGTTAATTGACAAAAGTGTTGATTTTGTTTTTTACGGTCATACCCACGTAAAGTATAAGTTTTATAAAAACGGACAACTTATTGTTAATCCCGGGGCATTATCAGGTTATATGGCTGAATCAGCCACTTTTGCGGTTTTGGATACCAAAGAATTGAATGTAGAGTTTATAGATGTTGATACAATTTAAAAAGTTTGATATAGTTCACTTCGGAGGTGAATAATGATTTTTAATAAAATTTTTGATATATTCTCTAACGACTTAGCCATAGATTTGGGGACAGCAAATACGTTGATTTATGTGAGAGGAAAAGGTGTTGTATGTAATGAACCATCTGTTGTTGCAATAAATAACAATACAGGTGAAATACTGGCAGTAGGTAATGAAGCAAAAAGTATGTTGGGTAGAACGCCAGCAAATATTGTGGCTATAAGACCCATGAAAGATGGTGTAATTGCAAATTTCGAAGTTACTGAAAAGATGCTTCGTTATTTTATACAGAAAGTTCATCATAGAAAGTCACTTGTAAGGCCAAGGATTGTTATTTGTATACCGTCTGGTGGTACTCAGGTTGAAAAAAGAGCTGTTAAAGATTCGGCAATACAAGCAGGTGCAAGAGAGGTTTATTTAATTGAAGAACCTATGGCTGCTGCTATTGGTGCTGGGCTACCAATACAAGAGCCTACTGGTAATATGATTGTAGATATTGGTGGGGGAACAACGGAAGTTGCAGTTATTTCTCTTTCTGGTATTGTATATGCAAATTCTGTTAGAGTAGGTGGAGATGAAATGGATGAGGCGATTGTTAATTATATAAAAAGAAAATATAATCTTTTGATAGGAACTAATGCTGCAGAGCAGATAAAGATGAAAATAGGTTCAGCTTTTAAGACAGAAGAAGAAATGAGCGTAGAAATTAAAGGGAGGGATTTAGTTACGGGGATACCTAAAACAATAGAAATTACTGATGATGAAGTAAGGGAAGCGTTGAATGATGCGGTAAGCAAGATTGTGGATGCAGTAAAGATTGCTTTAGAGAAAACTCCTCCAGAGCTTGCTGCTGACATAGTAGATAAAGGTATAGTTTTAACTGGAGGAGGAGCATTGTTAAAAGGATTAGATAAAAGGCTATCTGAGGAAACTGGATTACCGATAATTGTATCTGATGATCCTCTTACCGCCGTTGCTTTGGGTTCTGGAAAAGTTTTAGAGGAACTAGACTTATTAAGGAAAATTGCTATTGATTAATGTTTACCTTTAAAAAAAGATATTTTTTTTTATTTTTTATTTTACTTTTTATAATTTTTATGCAGTATGAAATGCCACAAACTTATAGGCCTATTAAAGGATTATTAGGAAATATTTTAAATCCTTTTATCTATTTAGCGGATAGTTCAATTGATTTCTCAGTGTCGACATTTGATAAATATATTGATTTAGTAAATGTTAAAGAAGAAAATAAAATTCTAAAAGATAAATTAGACAAATTAAGTTTTGAAAATATTAAGTTAAAAGAAAAGTTAAAAGAGCTTGATAGGCTAAAAAAACTTCTCAATTTTAAAGAAGCTTTTGAATTTGATACAATAGCATGTAATGTGATTGGTAGAAACAATTATGGTCTAATTAGATATATAATAATTGATAGAGGCAGTGATGATGGATTAGATAAAGATATGCCTGTAATAAGCAGTAAAGGACTTGTTGGAAAAGTAGTTGAATTATATAAGAATAGCGCAAAAGTTAAAATTATTCTTGATAGAAGCTTGAAAGTTGCTGTTATGAATTTTAACACAAGAGAAACTGGTTTTGTGTCTGGCACCGATTATGGTTTACTAGAAGTAGATTTTTATTCAAATATTGGTAAAGTTAATATAGGAGATTTGTTTATAACATCAGGCTTAGGAATGCTTTACCCAAAAGGGCTACCTGTTGGAATTGTTGTAAAATATGATAATGAAGATTATGGCCTTTTTAAAAAGGTTTATTTAAAACCTATAGTGAATTTTTATAAATTAGAAAATGTATTGGTTATCTTGAAAAATGAAAAAACTCAAAACAATTAGTAAGTTCTTATCTTTATTGCTTTTTTTTTATATAATTACTAATGTGTTTGATGGTTTTCTAAGTTTAATACAATATCCATTTTTAATTTTAATTGCTTCTAAAAGGATAGATATTATCAATGTAAACGAAATTGATATACTGTTATCTTTATTTTCAGACTATATTAACGATTTTTTCTTTGGGGTTAGTTTGTTATTTTTTTTATTTTTAAAATTTTTATTCTCAAGATATCTTAATTTATTTTATAATCAAAAATATTATATTTTTATTGGTAAATTAACAGTACTATTAGTCTTTCTTGGATTTGTTTTTTTGTATTATCATAATAGCAATATAAAATTATTGCTTGTAGTTTTATTGATAAATTCTATTTGCATGTTTTTGTTAAATTTCGTTTTGGAGAAATATCTTGTTTAAAGCATTAGATGATAGAGTAAACACTATTTTTAATAAAAGGTTATTATTGTACTCGATAGTATTTTTCTTATTTTTTTTAAGTGTTGTTGCAAAACTTTTTTATTTGCAGGTAATTAAATATAAAAAATATAAAAATTTATCTGAGAATAATCGAATCAGAATTTTAAGAATTAAGGCTGACAGGGGTTTTATTAAAGATAGAAATGGTATTTTGCTTGTTACAAACCAGCCCAGTTATAATCTTATGGCTACTAAATCTGATATAAAAGATCTTGATAAACTTTTATTAAGATTGAAAAGAATAATTAATATTGACGAGAATTTAATTCGTAAGAGATATAAAAAAGCGTATTATTATAGTACATTTATGATTTATAGAGGCTTGAAAAAACAACAATTGAGTTATCTCCTAGAACATCATGAACAATTTCCTGGAGTAAAGCTAGATGTGGATACTGTTAGATTTTACAATGATAGTAAGAGTTTGAGTCATATAATTGGCTATATGGGGGAAGTTACAGAGTTTGATTTGAAGAAAAATAAAGGATATCGTTCAGGTGATTTGATTGGAAAGTCAGGTGTGGAAAAAATATATGAAAATGAGCTTAGAGGAATTGATGGTGCAAGACAGGTTGAAGTTGATAGTTTGGGTTTTGTATCAAAAGAATTATCTGTTAAAAAGCCCATTAAAGGTAAAAATATTGTACTAAGTATTGATTATAACTTGCAAAAGTCAGTTAAAAATATCTTTAGTGATAAAGTTGGTGGTGTAGTAATAATGAATGTACAAACAGGGAGGATTTTGGCTCTTTACTCTTCTCCTACTTATGACTTGAATAAGTTTGTACCTTTTATAAAAAAGGATGATTGGGATAAAATTATATCTAATCCTTATAAACCATTGACAAACAGAGTGATAGAAGATGCATATCCTCCTGGATCTGTTTTTAAAATATTAATGGCTTACATTGGGCTGAATGAAGGGGTTATTACTTTCAATACTAAGTATTTCTGTGGCGGCAAACTGGAATTTAATGGATATAAGTATGGCTGTTGGAAAAGAAGTGGACATGGTAGTTTGGACTTACATGATGCTATTGTTCAATCCTGTGATGTTTACTTTTATAATGTGGGACTTGCTTTAGGTATAAATAAAATTTCTGAGTATGCAATAAATTTCAATTTGGGGAAGAAGACAGGCATAGATTTACCTAATGAGAAATCAGGGATATTTCCTACAAGAGAATGGAAAAGAAAACGTTTTCATCAGCCATGGTATCCAGGAGAAACAATTATTGTTTCTATTGGGCAAGGATACATTACTACCACACCTATTCAGATAGCTGCAATGTTGACGGCTCTATTTAACGGTGGAATAGTTTTTAAACCAACAGTAGTTTATGGCTTTGAAGATAGAGGTTTTATTGAAAAGAAAGTAGAAATCAATAATAGACTAAATATTAACAAAGTATATGCTAATAAAATCTTAGATGCTTTATATGATACAGTTTATTCGAAACATGCAACAGGTTATAGAGCGAGAGTAAGTAAAATAAAAATAGGTGGTAAAACAGGAACTGCACAGGTGATATCATTGAAAAAGTTTAAGGATAAAGATGATAGTGAAATTCCATGGAAGTATAGAGATCATTCTTGGTTTGCAGGTATTGTTCCTGTCGATTCTCCAAAATATGTGATTGTTGCTTTTGTAGAACATGGCGGCTCTGGCAGTAAAGGAGCGGCCCCTGTAGTTGGTGCTATTGCAAATAAATTGGTGGATTTAGGTTATGTTTCAATTAAATAAAAAACATTTTAAATATTTTGATTATATTTTAACATTATTAGTAGTTCTAATTTCTATTTTTGGTGTTATAGCTATATATTCTGCTTCATATGATTTAAATACTAACAGTTTTAAAAGTTTTTATCTAAAACAAATAATTTGGATTACTATTGGAATCATATGCTATTTTTTATTTACATTTATTAATTATAGGTTTTTATTAAAATATTCTCATATTTTTTACTATATCAGTTTACTTGTTCTAGGGATTGTTCTTATTAAAGGGCATATTGGAATGGGTGCGCAAAGATGGATTAATATAGGTGGATTTAGATTACAGCCTTCAGAATTTATTAAAGTTGTATGGATATTGTTCTTAGCAAAAAAATTTAGTACCCACGAAATATACTATTTTACTTTTTTAGATATTTTTAAAAAAGTATTATTTCTTGCACCTATTTTTATATTAATTTTTTTACAACCTGATTTAGGAACTGCTCTTATATATGTATTTCTTTGGGGAATTGCTCTTCTTTATTGTGGAGTTAGAAAATATACGGTATTTGTTACAATTATACTTGTATTAATAAGTTTACCTATAGGGTGGAGTCAACTTAAGGATTATCAAAAAAAACGTATAATAACTTTTTTGTATCCAGAAAAAGATCCTTTTGGAGCTGGCTATCATGTTATACAGTCTAAAATTGCTATTGGATCAGGTGGTTTAAAAGGAAAAGGCTTTTTAAAGGGTACACAATCACATTTGAGATTTTTACCAGAAAGACATACAGATTTTATTTTTTCTCTAATAAATGAAGAGTTTGGTTTCTTTGGTGGTATAACAGTTTTAACTTTCATTTTTTTTATTATATTCAAAATCTTATATATTGGTTTAATTGTAAAAGAGCCAGGAGGAAAGATTGTTTGTTTACTTGGAGCTTCATTGATCTTTTTTCAGACATTTGTAAATAGTGCTATGACTGTTGGATTGATGCCAGTTGTGGGTATTCCTATGCCTTTTGTTAGTTATGGTGGATCATCAATTATAACATTTTTTACATTATCGGGAATAATAAACTCAATATCAATGAGGAGATATGACATTGTCAGTTGATAGGAATAAATTATTAATGGTTAGTAAACCGTTACGTTATTTAGGCGGTGAACTGAATTCAGTTTTAAAGGAGAGTTATAAGTTACACTTTTGTTTGTCGTTTCCCGATGTTTATGAAGTTGGAATGTCTCACTATGGATTTAAGCTTTTGTATGAAAAGCTAAATGAAGGCAGCCAAATAGCATGTGAGAGATTTTTTATGCCATGGATAGATGCTATTGATCGTTTTGGTAATGGAATTTTTGTTTCTTTAGAAACAAAAACTCCTTTAAAACAATTTGATATTATAGGATTTTCTCTTCAATATGAACTTTCTTATACAAATCTTTTATATATTTTAAAGATGTCTGATATTCCAATATTCTCTAGAAATAGAAAAGATAATGATCCTATAATTATTGCAGGTGGACCCTGTGTAGTAAATCCAGCACCTTTAAAAGATTTTATCGATGTTTTTTTTATTGGGGAAATGGAAGAAGAGCTTGTAAAAATTTTAGGAGATTTTAGTAGAGGTCTATATACTAGCAGAAGAGAGAAGTTAGAATTTTTTAATGAGTTTGATTTTACTTATGTTCCACAAGTACAAAGCGATAAAAAAGTAATAAAAAAGGTTTTTACAGAATTTCCATCGGAAGGTTATTGTAATAAGCCAATTGTTCCAAACTTTTCTGTTGTTCAAGATAGAGTTAGTTTGGAAATTAGTAGAGGTTGTACAAGGGGGTGTCGCTTTTGTCAGGCAGGATTCATTTACCGTCCAGTAAGGGAACGAAAGATTACTGATTTAATAGAAAATGCTTTGAAACAAATAAGAAACTCTGGCTATTATGAGTTATCTTTTTTATCTCTTTCAGCAGCTGATTATTGTAATCTTGAAAATTTATTGACAGAAATGAATAACTATTTATCTGACAAAAGTGTTTCTATTAGTTTACCATCTATAAGGGCAGATCAAATAAAAAAATTTATTTTTAGAGAATTATCTAAAGTAAGAAAATCAGGCTTTACAATTGCTCCAGAGGCTGGATCTCAAAGATTAAGAAATAGTATCAATAAAAATTTGACTGAAGAAGAAATAATTAATGCAGTTGAACTAGCTCATAAAAGTGGATTTAATCATGCAAAGCTTTATTTTATGATAGGTTTACCGTTTGAAACTGATGAGGATGTTGTTTCAATTACAACACTTGCAGGAAAGATTAAGAGGGTGGTTGATAAAAAATTTGATATAACAGTTTCTGTTTCAAATTTTGTTCCTAAACCTTTCACCCCCTATCAGTGGATAGGTCAAGACCGTTTTTTTTCTCTTAAAAGAAAGCAAGATATTTTAAAAAATGAAATGCGCAATAAAAAAATAAAACTAAAATTACATAATATTGGTCAGAGTGTGTTAGAGGCTTGTTTTTCACGTGGAGGAGTTGAATTGACTAATGTACTTAATGATGCTGTAGAAGAAAGATTAATTTTTGATGGATGGTCTGAATTTTTTGACTTTGAAAAATGGAAAAATATTTTTGCAAGGAATGGATTAGATATTTTTGAATATGCTTGTAAAAAATATAGTTTTAATGAAAAGTTACCTTGGGAAAATATTGATGTGGGGCTAGAAAAAAATTTTTTAATAAATGAGTTAAAAAAAGCTGAAGGTAGTATAATTACTGAAGATTGTAGATTTAATAAGTGTACAGGTTGTGGAGTTTGTGATTTTAAAAAAATAAAAAATATTTTTTCAAAAGAAGAGTCTATAGTTGTTAGAAAAAGAAAAAAAGAAAATTATAAAAGCTATTTAATTAGATTTGAAAAGAAAGGGGATGCTATCTTTTATTCGGCTCTTGATACTTCTAGATATTTCCAGCATATACTTACAATAAATGATATTGAGTTACAATTTAGTTATGGTTTTAATCCGCAACCAAAGATTAACTACATTTATCCCCTCCCTCTGGGAATTGGTGGAGAAAATGAGATTTTAATAGTGGAATGCAATAAACTTTTAGATGTTGAAAAGACAATTATTAAATTAAACGATAACTTGAGGTCAGGTTTTAAAATAAAATCAATTAATGAATATAGAGGTGAAAATTTTGATAGCTGTATTCAGGTGTTTGAGTTTGATAGTATTACAGAAAAAATTTTTTCATCAATTTTACTTGAGGGTAAAAACTATTATGAGAAAGTAACTAAAAAAGGTAAGAAGAAAATATTATATATTGATAACTATTTGGTACATAAAGATGTACGAAGAGTAGTGTTGAAAATATCTCCTATGGGTGGATTTAATTTACTTGAATTTTTTAAATTTTGGGATTATAATATTTCTAAATTAGAAATTATTAGAACAAACATATATCCAGCAAAATAACTTTAGGAGTTGCTTATGTTTAAAGATAAAGCTGTTGAGGCTATGAAAAAAGCAGGATTTAAATTGACAAAGCCAAGAATGTGGATTGTTGAGTATTTAGATGGTAATAAAAATCATCCTTCTGCAATAGAAATATATGATGATCTTAGAAGGCAGAATAAGCAATTTTCGTTCGCAACCATTTATAATACTCTTGATACTCTGGTGAAATCTAAAGCTGTTAAACAGATAAATGTGGATCCAAACTGTAGTAGATTTGATCCTGATACAAGTGATCACGGACATTTTGTATGTAGAGTTTGTAAAAAAGTTTATGATTTAGAATCTGTTAGCCTTGATTACGATAAAATGATAATAGCTGAAATTGACCATATTGATATAACAATTTCTGGAGTTTGTAAAAACTGTAAAAAACAGTAATAAGGAGGTTTAAATGGCAGTTTTTAAATGTAAAGAATGTGGTTATGAAAAAGAGGGTAGATGTAAACCAAGAAAATGTCCTGAATGTGGTGCTCAGAACAGTTTTGAGAAGAAAGAATAGTGAATTTATATAGGAGGGGTTCCCTCCTTTTTATATGAAATCTTTTTTAAATTTGATTTATAAAAAATACAATAAAAAGGAGTTTATTGGTTCTGATCCTATTTTATACCCTCATAAATTACCAGGTAATAAGGAGTTTGTTGCATTTGTTTCTTCAGTGTTTGCCTATGGTAAAGTCAGTTTGATTCAGAGGTTTTTAGATCAATTTTTTACAGAATATGGGGTAGATCCTTTTGTAAATAAAGTTAAAAAGAATATATACTACAGATTTCAAAATAAGAACGATATCTTTATTTTCTATCAGTTTTTACATAAAGTATACACAGATTATGGATCATTGTATAATTATTTTATAAGGCAATCAGATGATATTGAAATAGCTTATGAAAAACTTAGAAGCGATTTTTTCAGTTATATTGACAATAAAAAAACAAAAGGTCTGATATTTTTAATGCCTGATATAAATAAGTCAGCAGCTAAAAGAATTAGAATGTTTTTTAGGTGGATGGTTAGGAAAGATGAAATAGATTTTGGGTTGTGGTCAGGATACAGTTCAAAAAGACTGAAAGCTCCTTTGGATATTCATATATTGACATATTCATATAATTGCAATATTATATGTAATAAAAAAAATAATAGAAGCAATATGGAAAAAATAACTGAGTTTTTTAGGGGTATAGATGAAAATGATCCTGTAAAATATGATTTTGCTATTACAAGACTTGGAATGATTTATAAATGTAAATATACAAAATCTGAGTCGTGTGATTTTTGTGAATGGAAAAACAGCTGCTTTCTAATTGACAATTATAAGAGAAGTTATATATTATCTATGAATATTTGAAGGAGGTTAAAATATGGCTTTGAATTTTACAGAAGAAAATTTCCAAAAAGAGGTATTGGAAAGTGATATTCCAGTTTTGGTGGATTTTTGGGCAGTTTGGTGTGGACCATGTAAGATGCTTGCACCTACAATAGACCAACTTGCTACTGAATTAGAAGGTAAGGTTAAAGTTGGTAAGGTGAATGTTGATGAGAACCAAGGTCTTGCTGCAA
This sequence comes from Deferribacter abyssi, assembly GCF_049472655.1. Taxonomy (NCBI): domain Bacteria; kingdom Pseudomonadati; phylum Deferribacterota; class Deferribacteres; order Deferribacterales; family Deferribacteraceae; genus Deferribacter; species Deferribacter abyssi. The sequence continues at coordinate 7,503 of NZ_JAQNCS010000022.1, read as the reverse complement.
GATATGGTATTATGAGTATTCCGACTGTTATGATATTTAAAGATGGTAAAGTTGTAGAGCAGTTCATAGGAGTTCAACCAAAAGGTGTATATATTGATGCATTAAATAAATATTTATAAAGAGGTGGCACTATATGCCAATATATGAGTACAGATGTAAAGAATGTGGAAAAGAATTTACAAAACTTGTTTTTAGGCTTAACGATGAAGTAGAATGTCCGCACTGCAAAAGTAAAAATGTTGAGAAACTGATATCAACAATTTCATCAATCTCTGGTGGTAGTGGTGGGTCATCATGTAGTGGTGGCCCAAGTGGGTTTAGCTGAGCTTAATCATATGCGTCAGGCTGACGCATATGAAAATGCCCCTAATTGGGGCATTTTTTATTATATAGTATTCACGACTAGTGGAAAATAGTTCTTTAAGAAAGTTTTCAGTGTATAGTTTATGAAAAACAAGAAGTTTCTGCTTATGCACTACATGGTGACAATGTTATTTTCTTCATTGCTAGAACATAAACGAATAAAGGATTTAATTTTGGGGAAGTAAAAGCGTATACTTTCTTATATATTCTTTTAAAGTGTTTAAAAATAGAGGATTTTCTTTGAGAAAATAATTATAAATTGTTTATTATTAACTAGTTGCTGCATTTTATGTGGAAACTAGTTTAGCCTAGTTTTTCATTGATACCTCTCTCTTTTCAGTATATTATTATAGTAAAGCTGAGTGTTCGGGAGTAAAAATGAAGAAAACAAAAATTGTTGCCACAGTAGGACCATCCACAGAAAAACCAGAAATTATTGAGACATTAATAGAAGTTGGAGTTGATGTTTTTAGATTTAATTTTTCACATGGAAACTATGAAAAACATTTAAAGTTGTTGAAAATGATTAGGAGTATTTCTAAACAGAAAAATACATATATTGCTACCCTTATGGATTTATCTGGACCAAAATTAAGACTAGGTGAGATAAAAGAACCTATACCTGTGAGAATAGGGGATGTAGTAAAAATAGTGTATGGTAACTTTGTTGGTGAAGGAAAAACTATACCATTGCCTGTTAAAGAAGTTTTTGAAACTATTAAAGTTGATGATTATTTTTATATTGCAGATGGAACCGTTAAGCTTAGAGTGTTAGAAAAAGGAGAAGATTATATAGTTTCTGAAATTCTATCTGCTGGTATTATTTCGTCAAGAAAAGGGCTTAATTTACCAAATGTGGATTTAAACTTATCTGCCCTTACGGATAAAGATAAAAAAGATATTGAATTTGGAATAAAAGCAGGATTTGATATAGTAGCATTATCTTTTGTTAGAACAAAACATGATGTTCTACTTGCAAAAAAAATTATTAAAGAGAATGGAGGGGATGTACCGCTTTTTGCAAAAATAGAAAAAAATGAGGCTATTACTAATATTGATGAGATTATAGAAGTTAGTGATGGAGTAATGGTTGCGAGAGGTGATCTAGGCATTGAAATAGATATGGAAAGAGTACCAATAGTTCAAAAGATGATAATAAAAAAGGCGAATGAAGCTGCAAAGCCTGTAATAACAGCTACACAGATGTTAACATCTATGATTAAGCATTCTAGACCAACTAGAGCTGAAGTATCAGATATTGCAAATGCAGTACTTGATGGTACCGATGCAGTAATGCTTTCAGATGAAACCACTATTGGTAATTTTCCTATAGATGCAGTAAATGTTATGGTAAAAACCATAGAAGAAACAGAGAAAATTTACCCTTTTTACAAATTTAATGATTTGACTAATCATAGAAAAATTAGTAGTGCAATTGCTCAAACAGCGGTTAAATTGGCTAAAGAATTAAAAGCAAACGGTATTGTAGTCTTTACAAAAAGTGGTGCAAGTGTAAGAAGGGTATCAATAGCAAGGCCAAAATGTCCAATCTATGCTGTAGCTACTAATGAGAAAGTGTTAAGACAATTAGCTATCTGTTGGGGTGTAACAAACTATATGATCAGTAAAGATACTGATAATGCAGATGAATTACTAGTGGAATTTTTAAAAGCAACCTCTAAAACTTTTCAACCTGATAACGTATTTATTGCAACTATAGGCTATCCTGCTGGTGTTCCTGGAACAACAAATATGATAAGAACAATAAGAAAAGATGATTATGATTATTTTTTAAAGTGATTTTATCAAAAAACTTATAAAGTTTTTATAATAAAAGTATCAGTACGATAAAGATTTAGTTTTTTTATATATAATGTAATTAAACCTAAGGAGCTTTTATGAATATTTTAGCAATTGATCCAGGTTCTACATCTACAAAAATAGGTATATATTTTGATGGAAAGATATATAGATCAAAAGTAGAACATTTAGATGAAAATTTCTTAAAATTAAAGAATGTCATAGAACAAAAGGATTTCAGATTTGATCATATTAAAAGATACTTAAAAGAAAGTACATTTGAAGATATAAACTTTGATGCTATTGTTGCTCGAGGTGGATTAGTAAAGAATATAGAAGGTGGAGTGTATATAGTTAATGAAAAACTGATTGAAGATTTAAAGAATGGCATAAATGGTGAACATCCTGCAAACTTAGGTGGAATTTTAGCAAGTGAATTTTCAAACATATATAATTGTCCAGCTTTTATAGTGGATCCACCAATTATTGACGAAATGTGGGATATAGCAAAAATTACTGGAGTAAGTTCAATAACAAGAAAAAGTAAATTCCATGCATTGAATCATAAAGAAGTGGCAAGATATATTGCAAAAGAAAAATTAAGAAAAAATTACGATGATTCTATATTAATTGTAGCTCATATGGGTGGAGGTATAACTATAGGGCTCCACTATTATGGAAAAGTAGTTGATGTAAATAATGGTCTTGATGGTGACGGTCCTTTTGCTATTGAAAGGGCTGGGACACTGCCTGTGGATGGTATTGTTGAATATTTAAAAAACGAAAATATTACCCCAGATGACTTTTTAAAAATAATCATAAAGTCATCTGGATTTTATTCACATTTAAAAACAAAAGATATGATTGAAGTAGAAAATATGATTAGATATGGTGATAATAAGGCGAAAAAGGTTTTGGATGCTTTTGTGTATAATATTTCTAAGGAAATTGGTGGGTTGTTTGCTGCAGCTAAAGGAAAAATTGATGGAATTGTTCTTACTGGGGGGTTAGCAAATAGTAAACTTATTGTGGAAAAAATAAAAAATTATGTTGGTTTTATGTCAGAAATATACGTAGTTCCTGGAGAATATGAAATTGAAGCATTAATAAATGGTGCTATAAGGGTTTTAAAAGGGGAAGATAATGCCAAGATATATGAGTAAAGACGACTATGATAATATAGGGAAAAATATTAAGAAAATTTTAGTAAATAAAGGTATAGATAAGTCAGAACTTGCGAAATTATTAAGTATCAGTGAAAAAGAAGTAGATAATATTTTAACAAATAAACTTCAGCCATCGGTTTCTCAACTTCTAAAATTATCTGCTTTTTTTAATGTTGACATTGCAACAATCTTGTTTGGTGAGTCTTATGAAAAAAAGAAAATTGTAAAAACAACACCTAATGAAAGAGTTGTAGTTAAAAGGAAAAATTATCTGATTTATGAAAGTCTTGCACCAAAATATTCAGGTAAAGCTATAGAACCTTTTATTGTAGATATTTATAAAACAAAGGATTATTTAGTTGATGAAAGTGTCCACAATGGAGAAGAATTTATTTATGTTGTTGAAGGAAAAATTAAAATGATTATTGATGGAAAAGAGTACTTTTTAACGGAAGGTGATACTATTTATTTTGATTCATCTTTAAGACACAGGATTGAGTCAATAACTGAAAAATCTAAAATTTTTGCTGCATTATATTATGGTACTTCAATGCTTTTAAAAACAAAAGGTAAAAAAATGAAAGATTTAATACAAGCTGCAAAAATAATAACCCCTCAAAATATTGTGGTAATTAATCCAGATAAATCATCTATTGATGCTATCAATAAAGCGGTAGCGGAAGGGATTATAAACAAAGTATTTCTTGTGGGTGATAGAGTAACATTAGAAGAAAATCTTAGTGATTACCTTATTTTTCAAAAGCATTATATATATGAACATATTGATAACAACGAAAATTACTTCCAAAATTGTACTCTAAAAGGTATCGAGCTTATCAATAGAGGCGAAGTTGATTTTATAATGAAAGGGAATATTAATACCGCTTCAATGCTAAAAGTAATACTAAATAAGAAAACCGGTATTCCCTCTGGACGGAGATTAAGTCTTGTAAGTATTTTTGAGCTGTATGATAGAGAAAAATTTATATTGCTCACTGATCCTGCTATAAATACAGAGCTTTTTCCTGAAGGTAAAATAGATTTAAGTGTTGATATTATTAATAATGCCATAGATGTAGCAAAAGCTATCGGAATTTCTGATATAAAAGTTGCTCTTCTTGAGGCAAATGAGATACCAACAGAAAAAATACCTTCAACAATTTTAGATCAGGAATTGACAAAATTAAAATGGGACGATGCTATTGTTTATGGTCCACTTTCTTATGATCTTGCATTGTATTATGATGCAGTAGAAAAGAAAGGGTTAAAAGATAATCCTGTGGCTGGAAATGCCGATATTCTGGTGGTGCCACATATTGAGGCTGGAAACTTTCTTTATAAGTCTTGGGCAATGACAATGGGTGCAGATGTCGCAAATGTAGTTGTTGGTGCAAAAGTACCAATTGTTATCACATCAAGAAGTGACAGTGATATGGTAAAGTTTCTAACTATTTGTGCCAACGCGATTTTTGCTAATTATTTAAGTGTAAAAAATAGAAATCACTGACTTGAGGACAATAGCTGATTATTTACTATTAAACACGTATAATAAAATATTTCCCAAAAAGATTTTCCTTATTTAAAAATACCAAAACAGGTAATGCGTATGATAAATTTAGTACTTTTATTTTTATCTATTTTTGGTTATATTACTATTAAATGAGAAAAAAAGTTATCGAGCTAGTTTTTTTTGGTATTTTCTTTTTCCTATTATTTTTTTTCCTCTTCCAAGGAGCTACATCTTTAGGATATAACTGGCAGTGGTTTCGCATATTTAAATTTTTTCTAATAGTTAATGATGGTAAAATAATTTTAGGCCCATTTTTAAAAGGACTTTTTGTAACGTTTCAGATTTCTTTATTATCTTTTATTTTAACTAGTATTTTGGGTTTTGCATTTGGTATTTTTAGAGTGGTTAACTCTTTTGTTGCAAGACTTTTGGGGTATTTTTATGTGGAAGTATTTAGAAATACTCCTTTAATAATCCAAATATTCTTTTTTTATTTTGTAATTGCTCCAGTTTTTAATATTTCCGGGTTTTGGTCAGCAGTAATTGCATTGAGTTTTTTTGAAGGTGCTTATGCTTGCGAAATAGTTAGAGCTGGGATTGAGTCCGTAGATAAAGGTCAATGGGAAGGGTCTTTTAGCCTTGGATTAAACAAAACAAAAACCATGTATTACATTATTATACCGCAAGCAATCAAAAAGGTTATATTACCCCTAACCAATATTTTTATTTCATTGATCAAAGATTCAGCATTAGTGAGTGTTATAGCCGTTTATGACTTAACAATGCAAGCACAAAAAGCAATTTCTGAGACATTTATGACTTTCGAAATTTGGCTTACAGTAGCATTTACTTATTTTATTATAAATGTTATAATTTCAATGACATTAAAACTGCTAAGTTATAAAATGAAATGGGGTGATGCATGAAATTTTCTAAAAAGACATGTATGATGTTAATTATATTTTTGTTAATGTTTAACAGGTTATTTGCGTTAGAAGGTACTCTTGATAAAATATTGAAGAAAGGAGTCCTAAAAGTAGGTATGTCTACATTTGTTCCATGGGCGATGTATGATAAGAATGGAAAGCTTATTGGTTTTGAGATTGATGTTGCGAGACGTTTGGCTAAAGATATGGGAGTTAAAGTTCAATTTATTCCGACCAAATGGTCGGGTATCATTCCAGCATTATTAACAGGTAAATTTGATATTATTATTGGAGGTATGAGTATTACTCCACAAAGAGCTTTAAAAGTAAATTTTTCTATTCCGTATGATTATTCTGGAATGTCAATTGTTGCAAATAAAAGTAAAGCAAAAGGATTTAGCTCTTTAGAAGATTTTAATAAAGAGGATGTTATAATTGCTGTTCGTATAGGTACGACTGCTGAAGTGGCTGCTAGAAGATATATACCTAAGGCAACAATAAAACTATTTGATGACGAATCACAGGCTATTCAAGAGCTTCTTTTAGGAAGAGCTCATGCTGTTGTAGCTTCAGCTCCAATGCCGGCATTTCAAGCAATAAAACATTCTGATAAATTATTTTTACCCGTCACAGAAACTTTTACTAAAGAGCCTATCGGTTTTGCTATTAGGAAAGGGGATTTGGATTTTTTAAACTTCTTAAATAGTTGGATAACATATGTAAGAGCAGAAGGGTTTTTGAAGGAGAAAAAGCATTATTGGTTTTATACAAGAGATTGGGAAAAGTTGATTAAATGATGAATTTGTAAATTAATTTACAATATATAAAATGAAATACAAACTAAATGTTACTAAAGTTGATGTTTTTTTAACAATTTTGATATTATTTTTAATATGGTTTTTTTTCCATAGAATAGATAATTATCTTGATTATCAGTGGCAGTGGGGATCTGTTTTTCAATATTTTTTTGTGGTGGAAGAGGGGCAAATTAAAGCTAATGTGTTAGTCGTTGGTATCTTAAATACATTAAAAATCAGTATTTACTCCATAATACTATCTACAATTTTTGGATTTATTATGGGGATATTTAAGAGCTCAAAGAATCTTTTTTTCAGATTAATAAGTATATTATATGTGGAATCTATAAGAAATATCCCTTCTATAGTTGTTATTTTTGTAGTTTATTATTTTTTAGGAGATCAAATAATAAATGCTCTGGGGTTAGATGATTTTTTTATAAATTTAGATGACAGGTATAATTTTCTGCTTCATTTCTTTTTTGTCCCGAAAGATAAAATTTCAGTTTTTTTAGTTGGAATAATTGCTCTTTCTTTATATGAAGGAGCGTATATAACTGAAATGGTAAGAGGGGCTATAAAATCCGTTGATAAAGGTCAGATTGATGCATCTAAAAGTTTAGGATTAAATAAATTACAGCGGTTGAGATATATTGAGTTTCCTCAGGTATTACCGCTATTAATACCGCCACTGACAGGCCAAATGGTTTCCACTATAAAAGATTCTGCTATATTATCGGTCATATCTATACCTGAGTTGACTTTTCAGGGGATGGAGCTTATGGCATCCACTTATTTGGTTTTTGAAATCTGGATAGTTATTACTCTTATATATTTAGTAATAAATGCAATTTTATCACATATAACTAGGTATTTGGAAGTTAAATTTAAAACACATAGAGTTTAAAGTTTTTTATTCGTAATATAGACTCCTAAAATCG
>NZ_JAQNCS010000021.1:0-30638 GCF_049472655.1 Deferribacter abyssi | reverse complement strand
AATTAATTGTCACTTTTTCAGTGAGAATCGATTATAATGTAAAAATGTTTTACTGATGTATGCCCAAACTATAAATGATGATAGACTAAGGTTGCTTTGTTAACGTTTAGGGTGACGCTTTTCTTTATGAATTTAATGTTATAAGGTTAATTTTTGTTTTTTAGTATAAAAACTGTTTTGTGTCCTAAAAGATATTTTTTTGCAGCTTTAATTACTTCTTCAGTAGAGGTTTTTTCTATTAATGCAATGTAGTTGTTGAAAAAATATCCTCCAAGCCCAAGTGTTTCAAAAAATGCAGCATACCAGGCATTTTTATAATTAGTTTGAGCTTCCATTAAGATTCTTCCTGTAAGATAGTTTTTAGCTTTGTCAACTTTTTCATCATTTATGTATTTTTCGGCATTTTTCCCTATTTCGTCAAAAGTGGCAAGTGCATCCTTTACATTTTTATAATCAAGCCCAATATAATTTACAAATCGTGAGTTACAAAGTTTAGATGGATAAAAAGAGCCTACAGAGTAGGCATATCCTTTATCTTTACGTAAAATATTAAAGTATATTGAGCTCATTCCTCCACCCAAAACTTCTGATAGAATTTTTACAGGGACATAATCTTCATTTGTAGCATCAGGAGCAGTGAAGCCCATGAAAAGTTTTGCTTGCTTAATATTTGGATGAGTTTCTTCTTCCATGTAATCTTTTTTAATATTACTATTTTCACAATTTATTTGAAATTTTTCTCCCTTGGGCAGTTGAGAAATAATATCAATTAATGTATTTTTTTGTTTTTCAGAGTAAAAGCCAGCAATTGAGACTACCATATTTTTAGCTTGTAAAAGACTTTTTAAATAGTTTGAAGCATCATTAATGGTTAGCTTTTTTACAGTTTCTATTTCACCTAAAGTATCCATGGAATAAGGAAAGTTACCATAAGTAGCTTTCATAAAAGATTTTATAGCAAGCTCATCAGGTCTATCTTGAATGGCTTTAAGTTTTATCAAAGTAATTCTTTTTTCATTTTCAAAAATAGTTTCATCTATATTAATTTTAGTTAAGAATTCTTGTAATAATGGTAATATATCATCTAGATATTTTGATGGTATAGATAAGGATATTTCAGAAAAATCTGAAAGATTTGATGTGTTAAAAGTACCACCTAAATCTTCTACAACTTTTAGAATTTTGCTACTTTTTTCCCAACTATTCAATGCAAGGTTTCCAATGCCGTTATTTTTATGATTTTCTCTAAAAATTCCACCTCTTATCATAATAACAAGGCTAAAAGTGGGGTTATAGTCTCTTTTATTTGCTATCAATACAGCACCATTCTTTAATGTCACAATTTTCCCTCCAGCTATAGAAAGTGAGGCTGTAAAAATAATTAATAAAATTATGGTATTAACTTTTTTTAACAATGACCTTTCTCCCAACAATTTTAAGTTTATCTTCTACAAAAAGTTTTACAGCTTCAGGATAAATTTTATGTTCTTCTTTAAGGATTCTTTCTGAAAGTGTTTCTACAGTATCATTTGGCAATACAGGGACAACAGCCTGTGAAATTATAGGACCGTGATCGACTTTTTCATCTACAAAATGAACTGTACATCCAGAAAATCTGACTCCATATTCTAAAGCCTGTTTTTGAGCATTTAAACCAGGAAAACTTGGGAGTAATGAAGGATGAATATTCATTATGCTGTTTTTAAAACTTTTAACAAAGTAAGGTGTGATAATTCTCATGAAACCAGCAAGGCAAACAAGATCGATTTTATAATCATTTAATATTTTAACTATTTTTTTATCATACTCTTGTGCTGAACAGAATTCTTTCGGATTAATAAAAAAAGCATTTAGCCCTTTTTCTTGGGCAAATTTTAATCCTAAAGCGTCACCTTTATTGCTTATTACTACAGAAATTCTAGCATTATTGATTATTTTTGTTTCAATAGAATTGTATATAGCTTTGAAATTACTTCCTCTTCCAGACAGCAAAATAGCTATATTCTTCAAAAATCTACTCCAGAAATTTCTACTGTTTTATTACCTTTTACTACAAGACCGATTTCGTATCCTATTGTTTCATCTTTATTTAAAATATTCAGTAACCGTTCTTTTTCTTCGTCAGCGATAATCAAAACTAAACCTATACCCATATTAAATACTCTATAAAGTTCTCTTTTTTCAATATTCGTATTTTGTTTGATAAAAGTAAAATCAAAAAGTTCAGGTATTTTTTCACTATAAAGCTTTACCGAATATGTGTCAGGAAGTATTCTTGGGATGTTTTCATAAAATCCCCCACCTGTAATATGAGCCATTCCTTTTACTTTAATATTTTCATTCAAAATCTTTTTTATTTCCCGATAGTATATTTTTGTTGGCTTCAGTAGGATATCTGCTACAGTTTGTTCATCATCTATTTTATCATCTATTTTAAGATTTAAATACTCAAAGTATATCTTTCTTAAAAGCGAATAACCATTACTATGATATCCATTTGATTTTAATCCAATTATCACATCGTTTTCAGATATATTTTTTCCATCAATAATATTTTCTGCATCTACAATTCCAACACAAAAACCTGCAAGATCAAATTCATTTTGGTCATACATTCCAGGCATTTCAGCTGTTTCTCCACCAATTAATGCGGTGTTTGCCTCTTTACAACCTTCTGCAATACCTTTTACAATATCAGACATTTTGCTAGAATCTAACTTCCCTGTGGCTAAATAGTCCAAAAAAAACAGGGGTTTTGCCCCTGTTACGATTACGTCATTGATACACATGGCTACAAGATCAATACCAATTGTGTCGTACTTTTCTGCCATTATAGCTACTTTTAACTTAGTGCCAACACCATCTGTGCTTGAGACTAATATAGGTTTTTTATAATGTTTGGCAAAAGATATATCAAAAAATCCAGCAAACCCACCAATAGATTCAGGGACATGTTTATTATAAGTTGTTTTAACAATGTTTTTAATTTTTCTTACAAACAGATTTCCTTCATCAATATTTACGCCACTTTCTTTATAATTGAATTTATCCATTATTAGATTTCACCCTTTTTAAGTTTTTCTATTTCTTCTATAATCAATTTTTCAGCAAGTTCTGGTACAATTTCCCAAACAGCTTTTTCTATCGTTTTTGATAAAACTTCTTTAATAGTTTCTTTTATAAACTCTTCATTTATTATTTCGGATAATGCTGATTTAATAATTTCGTTGGAAATTTGAGTTTTAACATCTTCTAAAAGTTCAGTTTTTAAATTAATAAATGAGTTTTCTATTGTTTTAATTAAAGATTCAGTATCAAACTGTGGATATATTTTTTCGGTTATTTCTGTTACTGCTTCTTCCTGAGCTTCTTTTTTAAGTATAACTGACTCATTTTTTTCGTTAGCATCAGATGTTATTTCTTCGAGTGATGGTTCAATATGTTCTTTGATTTCGCTCAAAGTAGATGCTTCTTCGGAAGTGTGCAACTCTTTTTCAAGGATATTTTCAATTCTTTCGTCTATTTGAGGTGATTTTTCTTCATCTTTTTTTAGGGGACCTTCCTCTATAATGGTCGAATCTTCAGCATTTTCAGGTTGTTTGGTTTCTAACTGTTCTATAATTTCTTCTGATATCTGTTGTTCTGCTTGTGGCTCTGTTGAAGCTAGTTCTTCTTCAAGTTCTTGAAATAGTTCATCAACTTTTTCTTCATCTATTTCCTCATCGGCTTCTTTTTCTTCTAATGATTCACTATTTTCTGGTAAAAAGTTAGCTTCTTCATCATCTATTTCCTCTTTGGGTATTTCTTCAGAAACAGAAGACTCAGCTACATCTAGGTCTGAAAAAACATCTTCGATACTTGCTTCTTTTTTTTCTAAGTCTTCATCATCGTTTATTTCTTTTTCAAGATCTTTAAAAATATCTTCTATGCTTTCTTCTTTGTCAGTTTCTGTTGTGCTTTTTTCTTCGTTTTCTTTTTCAGAATCTAGCTCTTTTAAGATGTCATCGAACTGTTCAATTTCTTCTTTAGGTTCTTCGGAAGTTACGGTTGAAAGAAGTTCTTCTATGTCTTCTTCTCTTTCAGATTTCTGCTGAGATTCTTCTGTAGATACTGTATTTTGTTTAATTGAGAATTTTTCTATTACTTCTTCTAATGCGTTGGAATTGAACGGTTTTAATAAATAAGAATCAGCACCTATCCGTTCTAAATCATTTTGTTGAAAGTTATCAAAAGCACCCACAAGTAAAACAATTTTGGTATCAGGAAAAGATGTTTTTAATTCTCTTACAAACTCATCAATTTTTATATCAGGTAGCTTATTATCGATTAATATAACATCTGGAGAAAAAGTTTGTAGTTTTTGTTTTGCTTCATCCGAAGAAAATGCTTTTGCAACTTCATACGATTCATCATCCAAAGAAAGATCAATAACTCTGTGAATAGTAACACTATCGTCAATGAGCATTATTTTTTTCTTCATAAGCAACCTCTATTAAATTTTCAGCATTAAGTAAATATAATAATTTATTATTGTATTCCACAACCCCTTTTATAAATTTTACATCAAAATTATTTTTTTCGAAAGGTTTAAATTCATTATAACTAATTATATCATAAATCTTGTCTGCTAACACTCCAATATATCTTTTTTTGTCAGTTAAAAAAATTACATATTTAGGATTAGTATCTCCATCTAAAAATTTGCTGAAATTAAAAATTAATATTTCTCTTTCTTTTTCACCTTGTATTTCATTAATATCAGACACATGTAGTAAGTTATTTATATCAAGCAAAAAACCAATTTTTTTACACTCAAACATTAATGCTTTCATGATCTTTACCTTTAATAGCTTTTAGTATTGAATCCTCTGTGAATGGTTTAATAATAAAACCATTTGCACCTAATTCTATAGCTTTATCTTTGTGTTTTTCTGTAGCTCTAGAAGTAACAACAAATATTTTTACTTCATTGTCTTGTAAAAAATTTCTTATTTTATTGATTAACTCATACCCATTGATATTTGGCATTTCTAGGTCTGTAATGATATAAGGGAATCTACTTGTTTCTAGGATTTCTAATGCATTTAATCCGTCTTTTGCCTGAACTACTTTAAAACCGTTTTTAACTAAAATGTCAGAAAGGTACTTTCTTACTGAAATTGAATCATCAACAATTAATATCCCGTTTGAGTTATATGTGATAGTTTTTTCATTTTTTGGTTTATCTATTTTAATAAATTCCCTTACTTTCATTTTTGTTGAAAATAGGCGAACAGTGTCTAATATTAGTCTTACGTCACCTTTTGAGCTAACAGATGTACCTAAGAATTTATTTATTTTTACTAAAAAAGGCTTAAATTTTTTTGTAATAGTGGTTTCTCTTCCTAAAATGGATTCTATTTGAATTATATATTTTTTTTGTGGTCCATCTACAAGTATTCCAAATGAATTTTCTCTAAATTCATTTTTTTTCTTAACTCCCAAAGCTACCATTAAATCCACTATTTCATAAACTTCATTTCTAAGGTTGTAAAAGAAATGCTCGCCGATTTTTTTTATTTTATTGACTTCTAAAGGGATGATTTCATATACAGATTGTAGGGGTAATGCAAAGATGTGCTTATCTTCTTTGACTATCAAATATTCAGCAATAAATTGAGTTATAGGTATAACAAGGACGAATTTGGTAAATTTATCTTTTTCTGTATAAACAGATACTGATCCACCAAGATTTTCAACTATGCGCTTTACGACATCAAGACCGATCCCTCTACCGGAAATATCAGTTATAGATTCTGCTGTAGAAAATCCTGGAGTGAAAATTAATTGTAAGAGATCATCCATCCTTAGATTATTTGCTTCATATTCTTGTAATAGTCCTAATGCTACAGCTTTATCTTTAATTATGTTTATATCAATTCCTCTTCCGTCGTCTTCTATTTCAAAAATTATTGAGGTTCCGGATCTATAAGCTCTTAAGTATAAATTTCCATATGAAGTTTTACCTTTTTCTTTTCTTTCTCTTTTTGTTTCAATACCATGTGAAACAGAATTTCTTACTAAGTGTAAAAAAGCATCACTTATCATATCAAGAATAGATTTATCAATTTCAATTTGTTCACCAGAAACGATTATATTAATATTTTTACCTTCATTATTTGCGGTAATTGTTGCTGTTCTCATAGCTGTATTGAACAATGTTTTTACAGGAATTAATTTTATTTTTGTTAGATTTTTTTCGATGGAGTCAGTAACTCTATTTATATATTGAATATCAGTTTGAAATTGAGATAATTTTTGAAAAAGTTCTGATATCAGATTAGTAATGTCATTACCAACTTCAAGCAACTGTCTTGCTAATATATTAATATCAGTATATTTATCAAATTCTCCTTCAAAGAAATCAGACAATAATATATTACTTTTACTATCGTTTTCATTTTCTTGCTGCGTTGAATACATATATTTTTCTTTGAATTCATCAAGTATTTTATTTAATCGTTGTTTTGAGTACTCAAGCTCTTTAGTGAGTGTAAGAATATCTTTTAAAGATTCGCTATGTCTGTTTCTTGCGACTATTAATTCTCCAACAAGATTTATTAGAAAATTAATTTTTGCAACGTTTATACGAATGTACGTATCGATAGAATCTGGAGTTCTAATAGGGAATTCTTGATCTATTATATTTTTCAACGATTTGGGAGCTTTTTTTAATATGGGTAGTGTTTTTTCAGATATTGTTTCATTGTATTTCAAGTATGGTTTAATTTTATTTAAATATTCTTTTTTAAGATTTTCATCTATATCTTTTTTGTTATTTTTTAAATATTCATCCAATTTGTGAAATAGTTCTAGTAGAAACAAGAAAATGTTTTTATTACGTTTTATTTTTCCACCTTTAATACCTTCCAGTAAATTTTCTAAAGAATGTGTAATTTTCGAAAAGTTATAAAATTCAACCATGGCAGAGGAGCCTTTTAAGGTATGAGTGCTTCTAAATATTTCTTCTATAATAGACCAATTGTCAGGATCTGAAAGAAGGATATTGATACCATTAAAAATGGTATCAAAATGTTCACCAGATTCCATTAGAAAAAAATCTACCAGCTCTTGTTTGTTAATATTTGCCATTTTATTCTACTTTAAACTTGTTTACTGCCTCATTTAACATTTCGGCGAGTTGTGACAATGTAGCTATGATTCTGTTGGTTTTTTGAACATCTTGAGCAGTAGTTGCCGCAATTTCTTTTACTTTTTCTGTTACTTCTATTACTTCATTGGTTTCTTCCGCTTGGGATGAAATACTTTGTGTCATATTGTTAACTGCGTCACTAACCTTTTCAAGACTTACATTGATTTCTATTAATGCATCACCTGCTTCTTCGGTTTTTTTGGAACTGAATTCAATTTTAGAAGAACTTTCTTCAACAAGTTTTACAGTATCAGTTGTTTCTGACTGAACAGTTTTAATCAAATTATTAATCTCTTCTGTAGCTTCATTGGTTCTTTCTGCTAATTTTCTGATTTCATCAGCAACTACGGCAAATCCATGTCCATATTCACCTGCTCTAGCTGCTTCAATAGCTGCATTTAATGCTAGAAGGTTTGTTTGGTTGGAGATTTCGCTGATTACTCGTGTAATTTCGTTAATTTCCATTGATTTTTCACCTAGAGATTTAACTTTTTTACTGGCAAGTTGAGAATATCTTCTTACATCACTCATAGCATCGATGGTTTCTTGAAGCAAGATACTACCGGTTTTTGCACTTTTATTTGCCTGTAGAACTATTTCTAAGGTTTTATTAGCGTTATCTACAACATCGTACATTCTGTTTTTAAACTCTTCAAGCTTTTGAACAACTTTCTCTAGTTCTTCAATTTGAATACGTGCTCCTGATGTTGTTTTTTCTGAGGACTTTAAAAGCTCTTCTGTGGACACAACAATTGAGTCACCAGCTTTTTTAATCTCAGCGATCAATTCTTTGATACTTTCTGTCATAAGGTTGAAAGCATCTGCTACTGCTCCTAATTCATCAGCCGTAACTTCAGCCTGAACAGTCAAATCACCATCGGCAGCATTTGAAACAATGTCCATCAAATGAATTGCCTGTCTTTGCAATCTGTTTCTGTCTTCTTCTGTTTGAAGATAATTTTTCAGCTCATCTAGCATTTCGTTTAAAGTATTTGCAATATCACCTAATTCATCATTACGCTTAATATTAACTCTAACATCATAATCACCTTTTTGTATTTTACGCATTGTTTCGTTTATTTTGAATAGTGGAGAGAAAAGCATTTTAAAAAGGATAAAGGTTAAAATAAACACTAAACCAGCAAAACCTATAGTATAAAGAATCGATTCTTGTCTACCTTTTTCAACTTGTTTTAATATATATTCTTTATTTTTGAAAAATCCTACTATAATCCCAAATTTGTTAAGCTTTACCCTACCAATAGATCCGACGAAATTATTATTTTGAAAGGAAATTTCTTTATTGATAGATGCTTTCTTGAAAAGGTTATTTTTTTCTTTTTTGACAATGTTTGCAAAAAATTTATCAGGAGCGATTATAAGAGTATCTTGCACAAGGGTGTTTAAGAGGACATTACCATCATCATCCAAAGAGACAACAAAACCATAATTTAGGAGATTTTTTGTACCTGTATGACAGCTTTGACATGATGATTCAGCATTATGAGTGTCACTGACAGTGAATGATTTATTTATAGATGCTAATATAAAATTTGCATCTATTACTGCACCGAGAGCTCCGATTACTTTACCGTTTTCAAAAATTCCTGTGTAGTAAACAAAGTATGGAAAATCCAAGGTGAGTAAAGGTTCAAAGTAGATTTTATTTTCTTCTAAGTCTTCAAAATATATAAACTCATCAATATCTGGAATTTCATTTTTAAATAAGAATTTTTTGTTTATATAATTGTAATTATTATCAATGACAAAAAAACCTTTAATATAACCAATTTCTTTTCTAGATAGAAGGTCATTAAAAACATTATTTAATTTTTTCTTCCCCTCTTTATTTTTAAAGGCATCTTTTAGTTCTTGTAGTTTAGATGTAACAGATATGGTGGAGATAATATCTTCGTTTATTTGATTTAAAATAACACGAACATTATTAACTTTACCAGAGAGCTCTTTTTCTACCTGAGATAAAATCAAATTTGTAGAATTTTTGTAAATAAAAAAGGATGAAATAAAACCTGTAATAAAGATAAGAAAAAGGATTAAAATGAAAAGTTTGACATTCAGACTAAGTCTCATAGTCCACTCCTGCTAATCAATTTTAAATACATTGTAACATTTTAATACATCTAAAACCTTTATTTCAGTTTCTAAATGATTACATTTCAAGCTAAAAAGCTCATCATCAATAGATTCTATGGAAGATTTTGGTACAGATATTATTTTAGTAGATTTATCAACAAAGATACCTAATAGTTCATTTTTTGATTTTACTATTACATATCTTGTATCAACTGTTTTTTGAACAGATGTTTGATTAAGATAGGTTTTTAAATCTATTATAGGGATTACTTCTCCCTGATAATAAACTAACCCAAGAAGATGTGTTGGGGCACCAGGAATTTCCACGAGTGGTTTAAAATCTAATATTATAAAAACATCATTTAGTTTGACATAAAATATAAAGTTTCCTACCTTACATTCAAGGAATGTTTCTTTTTCAATTTGTTCTGCTGTGGTATCTTTTTTGAGTTTTTTATCAAGGAGTTCCTTGATCACAAAAACCTCTTCACAGTTTTTATAAATTCATCAATATTAAAAGGTTTTACTATATATTCATCAGCACCTTGTTTTTTACCCCAAAATTTATCACTTTCTTGCCCTTTGGATGTGACGATAATAACAGGGATATCTTTTATGAGTTCATCTTTCTTGATTTCTCGGCATACTTGGTATCCATTTTTACCTGGCATTATGACATCTAATATTACTAGATCATAGTTGTTCTTTTTTACTTCTTCAATTGCTTTATTCCCATCTTCAACAGGTACTACAATAAAACCTTCAGCTTCTAATGCTTTTTTCATGATTTCTCTTTCTGTGGCGCTGTCTTCAGCAATCAAGATTTTTTTCACTTTTACCTCCATGTTTTAAATCTCCAAAAAACCAGTTAAGATCAATGTACCTATTGTGTTTTTGGCAATTTGTTTATTATTACCAAAATATTTCACAATCTTCCCAACAGTTTTCTTCCCATCACAAAGCTCATAAATTTTTCTTTCAAACCTGCTTAGTGATGAAATATCTGTGATTACTTTTTTGGGTCTTAAACTGTCATCAAAAATGATTTTATTTATTTCTGATTTTTCTTCTATAAATTCTTGATATGCGGAGATTAGGTTGGAAACATCATATTTAAATCTTGAGTAGTATGCTTCTGGTATATTTATTTCATCAAGGTAATATCTAAATTCTCCATCAAGAATTTGTTCTATTATAGAGAGGAGATATGTTTCATAGTATTTTTGAATATAATTGTCATTATACTTTAAACTTCTTAGTTGATCATAAAGCTCTGATAGTGTTTCAACTTCCATCAGGCAAACATTACAAATGTCTTGAAATAACTCGTAAACATTCTGTAATCGATTATCCCCGATCCATGCGTGAACTATGGATCCATGTTGAATAAAAAAATGAATATCTTCTTCATGATTGAAGAAAGTAAGAGCACCTTCAAATTTGTTAATTAACTCTTGTAGCTTCTCTATATTGATTTCGGCTCCTTTAATGTCACTGATCATATATCCTGTTTCAAACTTTAATGTTTTTTCAATAAGAGCTCTTAAAGATGGCAATATACTTTCTTCAACTTGTTTTACAATTTTATCTAATACATTATCATGAAGCTTGTTATCCGAGATTGAAGAGTTAGAAGATTCTTTATGTAGTAATTCATAGTTTTCTGAGTGGATATTGTTACTAGTTTTTTCTAATACATTTTCTGTTTTATTTTTTAACATTTCTTCCACTTTATTTAATAAATCATCAGTTTGGAAAGGTTTAGCAATGAAATCTATGTTACTAAATCTATCCTGAAACCTTGTTCCTATATCCTCTGCTTTACTTGTAATCAATAATATAGGTGTATTTTTATTCATTTCATTTCTAATAAGCTTTGTGAATTGAAAGCCGTTTAGTTTTGGCATAATAAAATCAAGAAGTATGATGTCTGGGTCAAAAATTTTGAGAATTTCTAATCCTTCTTCACCGTTATATGCTGATTTTAGTTGATACCCATTTTCTTCAGTAAAAATCATTTTGAAAAGACGGTGCATTGTAGGACTATCATCTATTGCAAGTATTTTGGTCATTTTAACCTCCAAATCAAATATGCCAGTATGAAGGTATATAAATCCTTTTATATTCCTCCAATGCGTATCTATCTGTCATACCAGCAATAAAATATACAATAGAGAGTTTTTTATCTTCAGTTATATCTCTGAAAGATCTAGGGACCATATCAAAATTTTCCTCGTAATATTTGTATAAATCAAATAAAATTTTGTAAGCCTTGTCAAACTCTTTTTTTATTATATCACAAAGGTAAACTTTATCAAATAAAAATTCTCTTAGATTTTCAATGAGTAATAACATGTTATCGCTCATAATAATTTTTTCATAATCAGCTTTGATTGTGAATAGTACAACATCTTTAACTGCATTATGAATTCTTTCACTATGAGATTTACCTAAGTTTTTTATGATATCTTTAGGGATATCGGTTTCTGAGATGATCTTTGCTCTGATAGCATCATCAAGATCGTGATTTACATATGCAATAATGTCTGCAATTCTGACAATTTGCCCCTCAAGAGTTTTTGCTAGTTTTTTATCATCAAAAATGGGACCTTTTCCTTTTGAATGTTTTAAAATACCATCCAACACTTCGAATGTTAGGTTTAATCCTTTTCCATCTTTTTCGATTTTTTCAACAACAGTTATTGAGTGTTCATAATGTTTAAACGGTTTTCCAATGATATCTGATAATATTTGTTCTCCTGCGTGTCCAAATGGAGTGTGACCAAGGTCATGTCCCAATGCAATTGCTTCAACAAGGTCTTCATTTAACCGAAGAGATTTAGCAATGGTTTTTGCTATTTGCATAACTTCTAAGGTATGTGTGAGTCTTGTTCTGTAATGGTCTCTAGCAGGGGATAAAAAAACCTGTGTTTTATGTTTTAATCGTCTAAATGCTTTTGAGTGGATTATACGATCTCTGTCTCTTTGAAATTCTGTTCTAAGTTCACACTTTTCTTCTTTTTTTCTTCGACCAAAGCTATTTATTGATTTTGCAGCTTTGGGATGTAGATGTTTTTCTTCTAAGGTTTCAAGCTCCTCTCTTATCATGAAATTTCCTATAAATAAATTTGTTTACTGGTTTTGGTACAAAACAGCTCACATCACCACCAAGTGAAGCTATTTCTCTTACCATGCTTGAACTTAAGAATATATATTTTTTGTTAGGCATGAGAAATACTGTTTCACACTCATAATAAAGTTTTCTGTTCATCAAAGCAAGTTGTAGTTCATATTCAAAGTCTGATACAACTCGTAAACCTCTCAAAATAATATTTACATTTTTTTCTTTCATAAAATCTACAAGTAAAATGGAAAATGGTTCAACCTCTACATTATTCATATGGGTTACAGATTCTTTAATCATTTTTACTCGTTCATCAATAGAGAAAAGAGGTTTTTTTCTTTTATTTTCGGCTACAGCAATAATAAGTCTGTCAAACATTTTAGCGCCTCTTTCAATAATATCTAAATGTCCATTTGTAAGAGGGTCAAAAGTTCCAGGATAAATAGCATTCATTGATCAATCTCCAAATAATAGATTTTTGTGTCTCCATATCTTTTTTCATCTATTAAACAAAAATTATCGGTTACTTCAAATTCTGTTCTAATACTTTCTTCATATATTAAAATTCCATCATTTGCAATGATTTGATTTTTTAAAATAGATGTTAATAATCTTTTAGAATCTATTTTACCATAAGGAGGATCGATGAAAATGATATTAAAATGAAGTTTTAGTTTGTTTATAGCTTTATAAACATCTCCTTTTATTATTTGGTAGTTGTTTTTTTTTATCAGGTGAAGATTGATTTTCAATAATCGTATATCTATGTCGATAAAAACAACTTCTTTAGCTCCTCTACTAATAGCTTCAATGCCGAAAGCTCCTGATCCTGCAAATAAATCTAAGACTGTTGCATTATTAATTTTTTCATATAATTTTGAGAAAATAGCTGATCTTACTTTATCAGTTGTGGGTCTTATCCCAAAACTCTTTGGAGATTTTAAAGATAACCCTTTCAGTGAGCCACCTGTTATTCTCAATGTATTTCTCCCACAATTGATCTGCAATTAACTTGAAATTTACTTCATTAGTATATTCAATGTTCCAGGTTTTTGCAATGATACCTTTATAATTAGGGAAGTTTTTAAAAATTTTACAGGTATATGATGTATCTTTACAGTACAGATAAATAATAAAAGTTTTAACAATGTCACCAAAAGATGGATGAAAGAATCCTCCAACTATATTGTCACTTATTTTTAATTGATTATGTAATCCAATTCTTAATATTGTAGCATTTTGCTTAATTGCTGTAATTAAATAAATTGAGGAAATTGCCAGTACATCTGAAAATGTAAAATTGAGTGAAAACTTATTATTAAGAAGTTTTTCAAGATGCGTTCCTTTTAAAACTACTGTGGGGTATATTCTCAAAAATCTGTAATTTATACTAGTAAGATAATTCAAGTTTAATGAGACGTTGTCTAAAGACTCCTTAAACATTCCAACCATTAACTGAATACCCACATTAAATCCTTTTTTATTTAATGAATTTATTGTGTTTAATGCATCCTTTTTTGTATAAAATCGACCGTTTATTTTTAATACATCATCTGAAAAACTTTGTATTCCTAGTTCAATAGTTTTAATGTTGTTAATTTTAAGTTCCTTGATAAAGTCTTCATCAAAGCCTTTTGGATATGCAGATATTCTTATCTGTTTTACATCAATTTGTTTGGCTAATTCATAAAGGAAGACTCTTTTATCATAAGGTAAAAAGTTAAAGCTTCCGCCATAAAAAGCTATTTCATCCCATTTATTACGTTTTGATTTATAAAACTCAAACTGCTCTATAATATCTTTTTTGAAGTTTTTAATATTTTTGCCAGATATTATATTTTGATCACAAAAAATGCATTTTCCTGGACAACCTTGAAAAGGGATAAATATAGGGAGTATGCTATACCTAGACATCAATTAGTTGTAACAGAAGAATGTAAGAATTCTAAAGCTTTTTTTGCAGCATCCATTTCTGCCTTTTTTTTATTTTTGCCGGTCCCCAAAAAGGTGCCGCAATGCAATTTTACTTCCACTGTAAAAGATTTGTTATGCTCAGGCCCTTCCTCTTTTAGAACGTTGTATTCGGGTAAGTATCCAAATTCTTTTTGAGTAATTTTTTGTAATTCAGTTTTAGGGTCGATAATTTTTTTACCCTGTATATATTCATCAATCAGATCGGACATAAGCTTTAAAACTATTCTTCTTGCTTCATTGTATCCACCGTCTAAATAAACAGCAGCCAAAAGTGATTCAAAAGTATCTGCGAGCAGTGAAGGTTTGTTACTCCCTCCAGTAACTATTTCACCTTTACCAAGTCTAATAACATGTTGTAAGTTAATATTTTTTGCTATCTCACTAATGAAGTCCTCACTTACAAAAAAGGACCTGTATTGAGAGAGTATTCCTTCATTTAAGTCTTTGTACTTTAAAACCATGTACTCAGTAATTATCAATTCTAATACAGCGTCACCTAAAAATTCTAAACGTTCATAGTTTTTCTTTAATTTTTTTTCATAGGCATAAGAAGAATGTGTTATTGCTTCCAATAAGAGTGATTTTGACTTAAAAGAATAACCTATGATTTTTTCTAATTGATCGTAGCTACTCATATTTCTTCAGCAAGAGACAAGCATTTGTCCCACCAAAACCAAAAGAATTACTCAAAGCATATTTGATTTTTGCTGATTTAGGTTTGTTTGGGACATAGTCAAGGTCACATTCTGGGTCAGGTTCATCTAAATTAATAGTAGGTGGTATAACACCATTTTTTATTGCAAGAGCGCAATATGCTGCTTCAACACTACCTGCAGCCCCTAAAAGGTGACCAGTCATAGATTTTGTTGAGCTTACCATTAATTTATATGCATGTTTTCCAAAGACAGTTTTTATCGCTTTTGTTTCTATTGCATCGTTGTAAGGGGTGGAAGTACCATGAGCATTAATATAGTCAACATCTTCAGGCTCAACCCCTGCGTCTGAAATAGCCATCTTCATAGCTCTAACAGCACCTTCGCCTGATTCATCAGGTGCAGTAATATGATAAGCATCCCCAGTCATTCCGTATCCTACGACCTCTGCATATATTTTTGCGTTTCTGTTTAGAGCATGTTCTAATTCTTCTAAAACTAAAATCCCTGCACCTTCTCCCATTACAAAACCGTCTCTATTTTTATCAAAAGGTCTACTTGCTTTTTCAGGTTCATCATTTCTTCGTGACAGAGCTTTCATGTTTGCAAAACCAGCGACAGCTAATGGTGTAATAGCACTTTCAGAGCCGCCAGCAAACATAATTTTTGCATCTCCACGCTGAATAATTTTAAAAGCGTCTCCTACAGCGTGTGAGCCAGTTGCACAAGCAGTTACAACGCTACTGTTTGGCCCTTTTAAACCGTACCTGATAGAGATAGCACCACTGGCCATATTAATAATTGCAGAGGGTATGAAAAAAGGGGATACTCTTCTGTAACCTTTTTTAAGGTAAATTTCATGTTGTTCTTCGATGGTTTTAAATCCACCAATACCAGATCCAATTATTGCACCGGCTTCTTCGTGCTCTATATTATCAAAATTTAATCCAGCATCTCTTGAGGCTAACTCAGCAGCTACAAGAGCAAAAACGATAAATTCATCGAATCGTTTAACGTCCTTTTTATCCACATAATCTTCGGGAGTTAGATTTTTTACCTCTGCTGCAATTTTTACAGGAAAATTTGAAGCATCAAATTTTGTGAGCTCACTAACACCAGATTTACATGCTAAAATTCCTTCCCAGTTTTCGTTTACTCCGATGCCAATAGGAGTTACAAGCCCAATACCAGTAATTACTACTCTTTTTTTCACAAACTCCTCCTGTATTTCAAAGGAATAAGGGAAGTTCCCTTATTCCATATGCTCTTTGATGTAGTTTATAGCATCTTGAACAGTTTTAATTTTTTCAGCTTCTTCATCTGGGATTTCCATCCCGAACTCTTCTTCAAAAGCCATGATTAACTCAACAGTATCGAGAGAATCTGCGCCTAAATCATCAACAAAAGAAGATTCTGGTTTGATTTCAGATTCATCAATATTGAGTTGCTCTGCAATGATTTTTTTTACTCTTGTTTCAATATCTGCCATTTGTTCCTCCTAGTTATTTTATTAAGGTAAATACATACCACCGTTTACATGAATGGTTGTACCTGTAATATAATCAGCTTCTTTAGATGCAAGAAAAACTACTGCATTTGCAACATCTTCTGGTTTACCAAAATATCCAAGAGGTATTTTTTCAAGCATAGCATTTTTAACATCTTCACTTAAAGACTCTGTCATTTCGGTTTCTATAAAACCAGGAGCTACGGCATTTACTCTAATACCTCTTGAAGATAACTCTAGAGCAACGCTTTTGGTAAGCCCTATTAAACCGCTTTTTGTAACTACATAATTTGATTGGCCTATATTTCCTGTGAAACCAACTACACTGCTTATATTTATAATTTTACCGTAGCGTTTTTTCATCATACCTCTGCTTACAGCTTTAATACAGAAAAAAGCCCCTTTTACATTTACATCAAAAACATCATCAAAATCTTCTTCTTTTAGTCTGAGAATAATGTTATCTTTGGTTATTCCTGCGTTGTTTACAAGGATATCCACAGAGCCAAGTTCTTTCTCAATATCGGATACCATATTTTTTACTTCTTTTTCATTTGTAATATTGCATTGATAAATTTTGCATATTCCGTCGCAGTTTTTGTTGATATAGTCTGCAACTTCAAGGGCTTTATCTTTGTTTTGATTATAATTTATGGCAACTTTGCTTCCTAATTCAGCAAATTTTATGGCTATAGCTTTGCCGATACCCCTTGAGCCTCCTGTAACAAGAACTATTTTATTTTTAAAGCTCATATTTCCTCCAGCTTGTTGAGATCATCAACTTTTGAAATGTTTATTGTTTTGACTTGTCTGTTAATTTTTTTTATCAGTCCTGTCAACACATTTCCTGCACCAACTTCAATAAAAGTTGTGAATCCATCTTCAATCATATTCGTAATAAGTTGAGTCCATTTTACAGGTGATGAGACTTGTTTAATAAGAGAGTCTCTAACTTCTTCTGCAAACAATTCTTTTTGTGCATAAACATTATTGAAAATAGGCCTGTTTAAATCTGAGATTTTTATATTTTTTAAATAAAGGGCCATTTTTTCTTCAGCAGGCTTCATTAAAGAGCAGTGAAAAGGTGCGCTTACCGGTAATTTTACCACTCGTTTTGCACCTATTTCTTTTGCTTTTGATATAAATTCATCGATAGCTTCCCTATGTCCTGCAACTACTAGTTGATTTGGAGAGTTGTAATTAGCAGGTTCCACAATATGATTTTCTTTTGATATTTTACTACAAAGAGATTCTACTTTATCTGAGCTTGCACCAATGACAGCAGCCATTGCTCCAACCCCTACAGGAACAGCTTCTTGCATAAACTTGCCTCTATTGTGAACAGCTAAAACAGCATCATCGAAGGAAAGTCCATCAGCAGCTACAACTGCAGAGTACTCACCGAGTGAATGTCCTGCAAAACCATCAATTTTAAGTTTATTTTTTATTATGTTATATATCCCAATACTCATTGTGAGTAGAGCTGGCTGAGTATTAAATGTTAATTTTAATTCTTCTTCGGGTCCATCAAACATTAATTTTGATAAATTATATCCGAGCAGCTTGTTAGCATTGCCAACTAACTCTTTGTAGCTATCAAATTTTTCATAAAAGTCTTTGCCCATTCCTACAAATTGCGAACCCTGACCTGGGAAAACTATTGCTATTTTACTCATACCCCTCTCCTTAAAAAGTAAATACTGTTGAGCCCCAGGTGAGACCACCCCCAAAGGCCGCAGAGACAACATTATTACCTTTTTTGATTTTACCTGATTTCACAGCAATGTCTAATGCTGTGGGGATAGAAGCAGCAGATGTGTTGCCAAATTTATCAAGGGTGATTATAACTTTGTCATCACTTAATTTTAATCTTTTTGCTGCAGCATCAATTATGCGTAAATTTGCTTGATGGGGTATAAAATAATCTATATCGTTAAAACTCAAACCACTTTTTTCCACAGCCGTTACAGCAGCATCTTTCATTGCTCTAACAGCAATTTTAAACACTTCGTTCCCTTTCATTGAAAAAAGATGATCTTCAATATTTAATTCTTTGTATTTTGCTAGAAAACTGGAGCCACCAGCTTTACATATCAATAGATCGGTATGTTCTCCATTTGCATGAAGCAAAATACTTCTAATGCCTGGCCTGTCACTTTTAGATAAAATAACAGCTCCTGCACCATCACCTAATAAAACACAAGTGCTTCTATCTTTCCAGTTTAAAATAGATGATAAGCGTTCTGCACCGACTATTAAGATGTTCCTTGCTAAATTGTTTTTTATTAATGAATCTCCGATAGCAAGGGCATATATAAAACCAGAACAAGCTGCATTGATGTCAAAAGCAAAAGGACCTTTAATACCAAGCTTACCCTGCAAGTGACATGCAGTGGAAGGGACTAAAGAATCTGGAGTGCATGTTGCAACGACTATTCCATCGATTTCATTTTTTGAAATTCCTGCTGTTTCAATGGCAGATAACGAGGCTCTGTAAGCCATTTCACTAGTAGACTCATCTTCAGATATACGTCTTTCTTTGATTCCGGTTCGTGTTACAATCCATTCGTCTGAAGTATCAACAAATTTTTCAATATCTTTGTTAGTTAGAACCTTGCTAGGAAAGTATGAGCCTGTTCCGATGATTCTTGAATAACAATTCATGTTACACCTTTTTTTTTAAAAAAGCAACTAAACTAGTCTGATGTGATTTTTTTAAATTTGTCTTTGATATTGTTCCAAAAAGATTCGACTTTGTCAACTTTTAATCTTTTCAAAGAATCTTGAATATTTCTTTCTATATAAAGATTGATTTTTTTCTCTGCAAGTTCGTATGCTACTCTAATTCCATTTTTTACGGCATTTGCATTGGAACTTCCATGCCCTATAATGCATACACCATTGACTCCTAAAAGTGGTGCACCACCATATTCTGTATAATCGGCTCTTTTTTTTAATGCTTGAAAGGCAGGTTTTAATAAGAAAGCTCCGAGTTTTCTGAAAAGGTTTTTTGTCAGTTCTTCTTTTAGAAGTTTTCCTATATACCATGCTGCTGATTCACTTACTTTAAGTGCTATATTGCCAGCGAAACCATCACAAACAACTACATCTGATTTTCCTTTATAAAGTTCTTTTCCTTCTACATTCCCTATGAAATTTATTATAGGAGATTCTTTTAGCATGTTAAATGCATTTTTTGTACTTTCATTTCCTTTTAAATCTTCTTCACCGATACTCAAAAGCCCTACAGTGGGATTTTCTTTTTCAAAAACAAATTTTGCGTATGCAGAACCCATAATTGCAAACTGTAAATAGTGTAAAGGTTTGCAATCAACATTGGCACCAATATCAAGAATAACAGAGTGTCCTTTAGCATTTGGTAATACAGCTCCAATGGCTGGTCTATCCACTCCTTCAAGGGGGCGCAAAATAAGCTTTGCGCAAGCCATAACTGCACCAGTGTTGCCAGCGCTAAAAAAAGCTCTTGCTTCACCTTTTTTTACTAATTTAAGCCCTTCATGTATTGATGATTTTCTTTTTCTTCTAACAGCTACAGAAGGTAAATCATCCATAGTTATAACTTCTTCCGCATGGATAACAGAAATTTTTTCCTTAGGATAATCTTTAATTTTTTTTAACTCTTGATCGATTAAAACCTGATCTCCTACTAGTATAATGTTAATATTATATTCGTTAGCAGCTAAAACGGAGCCTTTTACGATTTCTTGAGGGGCATGATCGCCCCCCATTGCATCCACAACTATTTGCATAATGTTTTATAATTCAGTTTTTTTGATTACCTGCACTTTTTTATAATATCCACATGCTGGGCATACTACATGTGGTAATTTGAGATCACCGCAATTATCGCATTTCACATAAGCGTTTGGTGTTACATGGTGATGACTCCTTCTATTCCCTTTTTTCATTCTTGTTGTTTTTTTCTTTGGTACACCCATAGTCCACCTCTTTATTATTTTTTTAGTTTTTTTAGGATTTCAAATCTTGGATCTAAACTAACATGTTTGCATTTACATTTTTCTTTGTTTAAATTGACACCACAATCAGGGCAGATTCCTTTGCAGTTTTCACTACACAACCATTTTACAGGTTTTAATAAAATCACTTCTTCTCTTATTATTTCATTAATATCTATAAAATTATCTAAGATATTGTAATATGATAAATCTTCTTCGCTTAATTCAATTTCTTCTTTTTCATCATCATTGGTTTTATTTATTACTATTTCGACCTGGATTCTTTCTTTGAATTGTTTTTTAAATGTTTCAGCACACCTATCGCATTCGTTGTTTATTGTGAAAACAACCTCTCCATCTAGAAAATAAGCTTTTTTAATGGGATACAGTTTTCCGTTAAATTTTTCCACTCTAATATGAGAAGAAAAATCATCAAACTCAAATGCTGTATCGATGTCTATCCCATCAATGGTGATTTGTTCAAAGTATACTTTCAAATTGGCCTCCGAAGTAGCGGATAAATATATTTAATGAGTCCTTGTTTGTCAAGGACTAAACGCTTTTTCCTGATAAAAAGACTATTTGACTTTTATTTTAATATTATTTATAATCTATTATAACATATATTTAATTTATTTCGAGGTTTT
Source organism: Deferribacter abyssi (assembly GCF_049472655.1). Classification (NCBI taxonomy): domain Bacteria; kingdom Pseudomonadati; phylum Deferribacterota; class Deferribacteres; order Deferribacterales; family Deferribacteraceae; genus Deferribacter; species Deferribacter abyssi. The sequence continues at coordinate 9,470 of NZ_JAQNCS010000021.1, read as the reverse complement.
CTTATGTTGTATGCTCAACTAGAGTTTGTGTATTTACATAATGCACGGGTTAAAGATGCTCCACTTCTTTTCATTATGCGTAATAAAGAGAGATTTAGAGGAAAAATTTACGAATTTGATCCCTACTCAGTAATTATTGATGACGCTGGTGTTAAAATTCATATCTTTAAAAGGGATATTGCTACTGTTGCATCTGCTAAGACCATTATCGATGTTGATTATATAAGTAAAACTTACTATCAAGCTCATCGTGGAAGGCATCCAAAACACACTAGACCGCCAATGCAAGATATTTTTTTAAATGAAGTAAGAAAGTCAAAGTCACCAGTTATTGCTTATCTTACGAATGGTGTTAAAGTTAGGGGTTTATTAATAGGTTTTGATGATTATGTATTGCTTACTTCTTATGAAGATAGACAGCAGCTTATTTATAAAAGTGCAATTTCTACTGTTTTTCCATTATATCAGCAGGGTGAAATCATTAAATATGATGATGAGAGGTAGTGGTTATGGATAAACCTTATAAGATCTTGGTAGTAGATGATGAAGAACATACAAGGTTGGGGTATGCTGAAGTTTTAAAACTGGATGGTTATGATGTGGATGTTGCGGAAACGGGCATAGAAGGTCTTGAAAAGGCAAAAGCTACCAAATATGATGTAATTGTTACTGATTTGCGAATGCCAGAAATGGACGGTCTTACTTTTATAGAGAATCTAAGAAAATTTGATAAAAATGCTAAGATTGTGATAATTACGGCTTTTGGGACATATAAATCTTACCAAAAGAGTAGAAATTTAGGGGTTGTTACTTATTTAAACAAGCCTGTTAGAGCTAAAGATTTGAAAGATGCCATAATACAGATTATGGGTTTAAATATAGATTAATCAAAGAGGTGATTTTATGACTGTTACATTAAAAGGGAATCCTGTATCGCTTTTTGGTACAATGATTCAAGAAGGTGATAGTGCTCCAGAGGTGAAACTAGTTAATAGTGATTTGGCTGAGGTTGTTGTAGGTGGTGTAAAGGATAAAATACAACTTTTAATTTCAGTTCCTTCTCTCGATACCCCAGTTTGTGCAACAGAAGCAAGAAAGTTTAATGAAAAGGTGTCTACTTTAAAAAATGTTGACCCTATCATTGTTTCCATGGATTTGCCTTTTGCAGCAAAAAGATTTTGCACTACTGAGGGATTAAACATTACAGTTGCATCCGATTTTAGAGAAAAAGAATTTGGTAAAAAGTATGGTGTTCTGATTACCGATGGACCTTTAGCGGGTGTCCTTGCTAGAGTGGTTTTTATTGTAGATAAAAGTGGGAAATTAGTCTATAAGCAGGTTGTGTCTGAGATTACTAGTGAGCCTAATTATGATGAGGTTTTAACGGCTCTTGAAAAAATAGTTTAGAACGAAACGATTGGCTTGATCTGTGTTTTATAAAGAGCTGAGTAAGTCTTACAACGAAATTTTTCCTTTTGATAATGATACATACAATTTCCTAAAAAATTATATTAAAAGTGAGCTCCCTGTACTTGATATTGGATGTGCGACAGGTAATTATGTTAATAAGTTTATAAAAGAAGGATTTAAATGCTTTGGGATTGAAAAAGAAACTGGCTTTGAACTGCAAGGTCCATTTATTTATGCTGATATGCTAAGACTGCCAATAAAATCTTCTAAAAAGTTTGGTTTTATTTATTCAATAGGCAATACCCTCGTTCATGTAAATTCAAAGCTAGATTTTTACAATGTAATTAAGAACATAATGAATCTTCTCGAAAAAAAATGTTTTTTTCTAATGCAAATAATCAATTATGATAGGATTTATGGATATGAGTTAAAAGGATTGCCAGATATAGAAACAGAACACTACGTAATTAATAGAATTTATCACTATGATAGTGACGAGCAGCTGATATTTGAAATGAAAATCATAGATAAAAATTCAAATAAAGTAAAAACCTTAAGTTCAAAACTCACACCCATATTCCTGGAAGACGTAAAAGATGCGGCTACTAGAGCAGGTGCCAGCTTTGTGCAGTTTTTTGGAGATTTTCAGGGTGGGAAGTTCTTTTTAAAAGATAGTATGATGTTGATAGCTGCCATTTACAAGTGATAAATTTCCTTAATCTACTCTCACTATTTTATTAAATGTGAAAAATGAGCATTTATGCTCATCTTGGTTGTATAAGCATTATTTACAATCTATAATACTACTACGACTATTAGTAACATTTATTTGATTAAATTTCTCTTCTGTTTTCAAGAGCTTTAAGAATTGCAAATTCGTCAGAATATTCTAAATGTGAACCCACGGCAAGTCCAGTAGCAATTCTTGTGATTTTTAGCATATTGTAATCAGATAAGATTTTTTTCAAATAGTAGGCAGTTGTTTCTCCGTCTACATCAGGATTGGTGGCAATGATAATTTCTTTTACATTTCCTTCTTCTATTCGAGAAATTAATTTATCAAAATTTAGAACATCTGGAGTTATTCCATCAAGAGGTGAAATTCTACCTCCAAGCACATGATAAAGTCCGTTATAGTTACCACTATTTTCAATGAGTATCACATCTTTGGCTTCTTCTACCACACATATTATTGTCTTATCTCTTGTAGTATCTTTGCAAATTGGGCAAATTTTTTCATCAGTTAATGATCCACAAATTTCACAAAATGTTATTTTCTCTTTTAATGCTTCAATACTTTTAGTTAATGAAAGAACATCCTTTTTGTCCATTTTGAGCAAAAAAAGAGCTAAACGAGTAGCAGTTTTTCTTCCTATGCCTGGTAGTTTACTAAGCTCAAAAACACATTTTTCAAAATCTTTTAGTTGAAACATCGTTGTTATTTTTAATCAATGTTTGAAAAATTAAAGAATTCCAGGAAAATTTAATCCTAAACCACCAGTGAGCTGATTCATTTTTTCTTGCATTAATTCTTGAGATTTTTTGATAGCTTCATTTACTGCGGCTATAATTAAATCTTGAAGCATTTCTACGTCTTCAGGATCTACGACATCTTTTTCTATTTTTATTTCAATAAGTTCTTGTTTTCCATTAACTTTTGCGGTTACCATTCCGCCACCTGCTGAAGCTTCTACAACCTCTTTTGCAGCTTCTTCCTGTATTTCCAACATTTTTTTTTGCATTTTTTGAGCTTGCTTCATAATTTGCTGAATGTTCATTAAAACCTCCATTTATTTTTTTATTTTAATATCCACTATGGTTCCTTCAAACTCTTTTAATAGAAGCTCTACAGCTTTATTCTCTTTTAACTCTTTTTTCAACATTTTTTCTTTAAAGGTTTCTATTTCATTAACTTTTTCAATTACCCCTTTTTTTTTACTGCCATTTTCTAGCTTTATTATTACTTCATCTATGTTGCCAAAATATTTTTTGGCAGCTCTTTTGAGAAAATCAATATTTTCTGCTTTTATTACTATGTTGTAATGAAACATTTTTTCTTCTGCAAAACCTACAACCATTTTATTATTTTCAATGGAAATAAGATATCCATATCCTAGATTTGATGATACACTTGGTTTTTTTTCTGCTATAAAATCCAAAAATTTTTTCCATATTGCTTCAAGATTATCTAAAGTCAAAGTTGATTTTAACGGTTTATTAGTGTTTTCATTTGAACTTTTAACTGGGATTTTATTTTTAATGGTAGAAGATGGGATTATTCTATCTATGTGTAAAATTTTAAAGATACCCATTTCAAAAATATCTTGTTCGAATGAAAAATATTTTAAATCATTATATACTTTTAATAAAGTTTGATAAATAGCGAAAAGTTTTTCTTTATTTGTGTTTTTTAAGAGATAGTTGAAAAAACTTATTTCTTCAGCAGTTAGCTCTTTTTGGGCAGAATTTTCAAAGGTATGCATAAGCAAGAGCAGTTTTGTAAAATGCAAGAATTTTTCTGTAATGTATTTATAATCAATCCCCTTCAGTCTTATTTCATCCAAAAGTGATTTAATTTTGTTTTTATCTTCCAATATTACAGATTTGTAAAGTTCGTTTATAATTGTATCTTCTGAAAGTCCTAATAAAAATTTAGTTTTATCTAAAGTAATCTCCCCATTTGTATAAGCGATGATTTGATCAATTAGTGATAAACAATCTCTCATGCACCCGTCAGAGTTTCTTATTATTAAACTGAGAGCATCATCTTCAAAAACAATTCCTTCTTTTTTGAGGATATTTGTAGTATGAGAAAACATTTCCTTAAATGGAATTTTAGAAAAATTAAATCTCTGACATCTTGAAAGTATTGTAGCAGGTATTCTATGTGCATCTGTGGTAGCTAGAATAAATATTACAAAGTCAGGTGGTTCTTCTAGTGTTTTTAATAGTGCGTTAAAGGCGGCTTCTGTAAGCATATGAACTTCATCTATGATATATATTTTGTATTTTGATTTTGCAGGCAGGAATTTTACGGATTCTCTAAGCTGTCTTATTTCATCGATACCTCTGTTAGAAGCACCGTCTATTTCGAAAACATCTAAAGATATACCATCTGTAATCTCTTTACAGTTTTCGCAACTGTTGCAAGGGTTAATTCCTTTAGGGTTTAGGCAGTTCAATGCCTTTGCAAAAATCCTAGCTGTACTAGTTTTGCCTATGCCTCTTGGTCCTGTAAACAGATAAGCATGGCTGATTCTGTTTAATTCAATGGCATTTTTAAGAGTGCTTACAATATAGTCTTGAAAAACGATTTCATCAAAAGTTTGAGGCCTATATTTCCTAGCTAATGCAACATAACTCATATTCACCACCAGTTACCAATATAACAAAGATTGTTATTTTATCAATAGGAATAAAATTTCCTAAATAATATTATTATGGTATTGTCAACGTTAACCCAAAAAAAGAAAAAGCTCAACAATGTAACTATAAGATAAATGAAGGTTGTGTGATAAATGTTTGCAGGCGTGATAAACCTAATCTTTTATGAATATGTGATGATATTTTAACTATAAAATCAACTATTTAGGAAAATAGAAGAGTAATAAAAAATTTTGATATAAAATAAGAAAAAATAGAAGTTTACCTGTTGGTAATTATTATAACCTATAACTGCAGCCAGTGAAACTGGTTGTAAATAACTTGTGATTGAATATTTTGGAAAAATGGTATAAAATTCTATAAAGTTTTATAATTTGTTAATTAACTTAAACTGTCAGGAGGTATTAATGAAAAGGCGTGAATTTTTAAAAAAGGCAGCAGTAACTACTGCAGCAGCAGGAGCAGCGTTATCTTTTGGAGCACCAGCAGTGCATGCTAAAAAGCGTTATCTTTGGAAAATGGTAACAACTTGGCCACCACATTTTCCTGTAATGGGTGAAGCTGCTGATATGCTTGCTAAATGGGTTGAGACAATGTCTGATGGTAGACTTAAGATTCAAGTGTATGGTGGCGGAGAGCTCGTACCACCTTTGCAAACTTTTGATGCTGTAAGTGGTGGTATGGTAGAGATGGGACATGGAGCGGCTTATTACTGGGCAGGTAAATCTCCAGCAACTCAGTTTTTTGCAGCTGTTCCTTTTGGAATGAATGCTCAACAGATGAATGCATGGATTTATGCAGGTGATGGGCAAAAGCTTTGGGATGAAGTGTATGCTTCATTTAACCTAAAACCAATGCCTGCTGGAAATACAGGTGTTCAGATGGGTGGTTGGTTTAATAAAGAAATAAATTCTATCAATGACTTTAAAGGGCTTAAAATGAGAATTCCTGGTCTTGGTGGTAAGGTGCTTGCCAAGGCAGGCGGTACAGCGGTGTTGTCAGCTGGTGGAGAAATTTACACCAATTTGGAAAGGGGGGTAATCGATGCTACAGAATGGGTTGGTCCATATCATGACTACTTAATGGGATTTTATAAAGTAGCAAAATATTACTATTATCCAGGATGGCATGAACCAGGAACGGTTTTAGAAATGTTTGTAAATAAGAAAGCTTTTGAAAGTCTTCCAAAAGACCTACAAGAGATAATAATTACAGCTGCATACCGTTCAAACCTATGGATGCTTTCTACATTTGAAGCTAAGAACAATTATTATTTAAACAAATTGATAAATGAGCATGGTGTAAAACTAAAGCAGTTTCCACAGCCGGTTTTAAAACAACTTAAAAAATACTCAGAGGAAGTGTTAGTAGAGATTGTAGAAAAAGATCCTTTAAGCAAAAAAGTGTATGAAAACTTTTTGGCATTTAAGAAAAATGTGGTTGCATGGGCAAATATTTCTGAAATTGCTTATGCAAAAACCCTTAATTTGTAAAAAAATTAAGGATAGCCTTATTGGGGCTATCCTTATTATTTTGTACTCCAGTTTTAATAATAATTGATTAGTATTGGTTTTTGATGTTATTGTATAAAGGAGTAATCTTGTTTTCTTCTAAGATTTTTTTATATTTGCTTATACCAGATTTTTGCCAGCGTACATGAATATTATGTGTATTGTCTTTGTTTATAAAGTGTAGCTTGTCTGCTATTTCTGTAAGAATTTCAACAAGGTTTAAAAATTCTCTTTTTAGCTGCACATATAAATTCATTATATCTAATTTTGAAGAATAGTTTGCGTAGATGTTGGCAAGCTCTTTATATGAACTTCGTCCCATTTTAATATAGCAGTCAATATTCACTAATTTTTTGTTAAGTGATTCTGGATAGAGACCTGACAGAATAAGAGACAAATCACCAGCCAATTTCAGCATATTGATTTTTTCAAAAAGATTTCTATGAAATGCTTCCATAAAAATTTCTGCAATTGCCATTTCTTTTACAAACTCGTTGGTAAAGAGATCATTGGTTTTTGCAAGTTTTTTTAAAAGGTTTAAAATATAAAGTTTAGAATATTCTGATAGAGATTTTTTAATTTCGATTTCAGCGGATTCTACTAGATCATAAAAGAGCTTATCAAGATTTTGATAGCTCTTCATGATTTTCCCTCGTTGTTTATATATTAATACATTATTTTGATGAATTTAATTTTCAAGAAGATTTTTAAAGGATAAACTTGTTTATATCATGTTTATATTCTGTTTCGCTGGAAGGTTTATATTCATCATCAAGGAGTTCGGCAATTTTTTTCATCATATATTCGGTTGCTTCTTCAAATAATATTTTATTTTTTTCAGCTTTTTCAGTAAAAGGTATGAAGTCTGTATCTAGTTTGAACTGATCGATATTATTAAAATAGATAGGTTTTCCTATTCGATATATTATTGTTTTATTCTTTTCTATCCAAGGGATATTTTTAGTATAAGCCTTATCACTTCCATTACAACCAACAGGGACAATAGGTACGTTTAAGCTAAAAGCAAATTGAACAGCTCCAGTTTTCCCTTTAATAAGCTTTTTTGATCTTGTACCTTCTGGAAAAATTAAAAGATTTAACTTCTTATTATATATTGCATCATGACACAGGTTGTATGCTTTTGTCATTAAAGTTTTGTACCTATCTTCAAGATATTGCTTATAGTTATCAAAATATTGTAAAAAACTTAAAAATTTTTTATCACTGAGGAGCTCTTTTTCTGAAAGTTCTCCTTTTATATAGTTTTTAAGTTTATTAAAATATTTATTCAAAACAGATTTATCTTTGCCAAAATATTTTTGCAAGTCTTTTACCATTAAGTATCCTTTAGAAGGCATAGGGAGATTGCCAGTCCAGTTGAAAAATTTTGCTAGCAGTTTACTTTCGTAATATTTTAATTTTACCCATGTTGTAGTAAAACAATGAGGAATTTTATTCCTATACATATAAAGCTGAAACTGAAATGGCCAGTAATTGTATCTATCTGTATGATTCATCACAAAAATAACTGGTCTATCAGGTAGGTTTTCCAAACCTTCAAGGATGATTCTTAGTTTTCTGGTAGTGTATAATGGGTTTAAAAAATATTTCGCTACAAAGAGTTGTCCTTTAGGGATAGGTTCGAGTTTCACGCGATCTAGAAGTTTTTCATAATCCATATAATATTATTAGTGTTTTTAAGATGAAATTTCAAGTTATTTGAATATAAATATTTTTGTTTAGAATTATAATGTTAATCGGGTAAGACTATTGTATTAAAGAGGCTGCCTATTGACAGCCTCTTTAAGTGGTTTTGTCAAAAAGTAGTCCTACCATTTCTTTTATATTTTTTGCTAATCTTAAAGCTTCTTCAGATGGGATTTGCCTTATAACTTCATTTTTCTCAGAGTCAACAATTTTGACCACTATTTGGTTTAGGTCTCTATCGATGACAAATTCTCTTTTGACATTCATAATATCAAGGGCATTGTTCAAATCTTTTATCTGTTTTTTTAGCTCCTGCTCATTTATTTGTCTTTCAACTTCTTGCTGTTTTGCTTTTTGCTCCACAACTTTCTGGGTAGCTTTAATATCATTATTTGATGGTGTATTATCTATTTTGTTTATAGCTGTTGTTTTTAGTGTTTCTAACATTTTACATCACCACCTTTCTTAATTTAGATGGTAGGGGCTAAAAGCCCCGTACCACTATTTTTACCTACCCAGAAGTTGTAATGCGAGTTGTGGAAGCTGATTAGCCTGAGCCAGCATTGCAGTACCAGCTTGTTGAAGAATTTGCTGTCTTGTGAAGTTTGCCATTTCTTCAGCAATGTCAAGGTCTCTAATCCTGGACTCGGATGCAGTCAAGTTTTCTCTTGCTGTATCAAGATTGGTTATAGCATGCTCAAGCCTGTTAATTTGAGCACCAATGGTAGCCCTAGCAGATGATATAGATTCTAATGCTTTATCAATTTTTGTAATACTTTTTTGTGCAAGTTCTTGGTCAACGACAAGTACATCTTTTAGTCCTAATGAGTCAACATTCATTTGGCCTATATTTACATTGATAGCTTGGCCTTCATTTGCTCCGATTTGTAAACTTGTAGAGTTGTCAACTAAGTGTAAGTTTATTTCAACATTTGCTGTTGCAGTAAAGTCTATTTTTTGATTTGTAGAATCCCAGCTAGCAGATACTCCAAGATTACTATCAAATTTTAAGTCTACTCCACTTATTACTCCTCTTAACGTAAAATCGTTTACAGTATCTGAGCCTACTGTATTGCCATTAGAGTCTGTCACTGAAACTTTTATTGAAGAATTTTGTCCCACTTGTGTTGTTGTGAGTGAAAATCCATCGATAAGGGATTGATCACCAACAAGGGAAATTTTACTATTTTCACCCAAAAGAGCAGTCTGAATAGTAAATGTACCTTTAACATTATCGTAATTCACAAGGTTTTTGTTAACAGTAGAGTCAGTACTACCCATACCTAAGTCATTAACGATAGCATTAGTCAGTTTTTGTTCTACATCGTAGATTGTATCATTTCCTTCAAGATAAATAGTTGTTTTTTTACCATTACCATAAATTGTTAATTCTTGTGTGTTCTCAAAAATATTTCTACCATCAGCGTTGGTGAATTTGCTTAAGTTATTTAGACTTGT
>NZ_JAQNCS010000020.1:0-30830 GCF_049472655.1 Deferribacter abyssi | reverse complement strand
TTTTTTATCTTATAAAAGGTTTGGGGTCAAATAAAAACATAGAGAAATCGAGTTCACATGAAGCCTTAAACACATTAAAACAAAGATACGCAAAAGGTGAAATAACCAGAGAGGAGTTTCTCAACATGAAAAGAGATTTGGAAAATTGGAATAACGAATAATTTTATGATTAGTGATAAAAATAAAAAATTACGATTTTTGTTAAAATTATAAAGTCAATGTAACATTCAGAGGTGAGTACAATGAGTAAATATGTAACAGCATGTGGAAAAGTTATAAGCAAAAAACAAGGAGGAAAAATAGTTGTTGCTCTTACTCCTTCAGTTGGATGTGGTAATTGCAAATCAAATGAATCTTGTGCTACTGCTCATGGTGAATTACGTCATTTTGAGTTACAAACTGATATGAATGTAAACGTTGGAGATATGGTAGAGATAGGAATACTTAAAAAAAGTGTTTATACTAATGGACTACTTGTTTACATCATGCCTGTAATAATATTATTTTTAGGCGCCCTGTTAGGAACAGTATTTGACAAAAAGTTTGCAACTAATCTTGCAACCCCACTTTTTTCAATTAGTTTTTTAGTAGTTTATTTTATTTTTTTGAAATTGCTGACAAAAAATAAAGAAAATAAATTGATAATTCTAAAGATTTTATCTTAAAGGAGGACTATTATGAGTTATTATTTTAGCAAAACAATCAAAAAAGATTTTGATAAAGCTGTTTTGGATGTAAAAAAATCTTTGAAAGAAGAAGGTTTTGGAGTTTTATTTGAACTGGATATGCAAAAAATATTTAAAGATAAAATAGGTGTTATAATGAATAAATATTTAATTTTGGGGGCATGTAGTCCAAATTTTGGTTTTAAAGCTTTGCAAACAGAACCAAACATTGGAACTATGTTACCTTGTAATATCGTTATTAGAGAACTAACTAACAAAAAAGTAGAAATTTCTGCAATCGATCCTGTTGTTCAAATGAGAATAGTTGAAAATTCAGAATTGGTTGAGCTAGCAAAGGAAGTGCAAGTAAAGATAAACAATATTATTTGTCATCTAGAATAAAAAGTTTATTTTTTTATTGAGTAGTTCATGAAAAAGAGTATAACTATTTGATAATTAACTATATATAGGTTGAAAACTTATATTTGAAAATATAATTGTTATTGTTTAATATGAGTGATTGTAAAATAATGAACTTTTCAAATGTGTAATTTTATACAAAAATCATTTTGCTAATACTTAGTATGATAATTTAAAAAAATTTGCTTCATGTCTTGCACTTTCGCTATCTTATCAGCAAAAAACTGTTTTGATAAAGAAATCTCTATGTTATCGGATGTTAAAAGTTTTATTTTTATTTAATATGTTTAATTGTATATAATACAGGATCATGGTAATTTTATAGTTAATTTTTTTATTAATGTTTAATGTTATTGAAAAATGTTAAGTTTAATCAAAAATTTTTGTTGACTATTCTTTTTTTTTGGTTTAGTTAGAATTAATAAAGTTTAATAAAAAAGTGTTTTAAAAGGGGTTTTGGTTGCTTGAACTTAATAAAGTGTATTTAAGTTTTGGCGGTATAATGGCCATTGCTGGTGTAACATTCAGCGTTAGGAAGGGTGAAATATTTTCTATTATAGGACCTAATGGAGCAGGGAAAACAAGTCTTTTAAATATGATTACAGGCATTTATTTCCCTGATAGGGGTACAGTTAAATATGAGGGAAATGATATTACAAGACTAGCTGTACATAAAAGGGCTAAACTTGGAATAGTTAGGACATTTCAAAATCTTGAATTGTTTAAAGGGATGTCTGTTTTAGAAAATTTAATGCTTTCAAGACATATTTTTATAAAATACGGTCTTTTTTCCTCTATTTTTTATTTTGGTAAAACTTTGAAGGAAGAGGTAGAACATAGAAGAAAAGTAGAAAATGTGATTGATTATTTGAATCTTAATAGTGTCAGAAAAAAATATGTATTTGAACTTTCATATGGATTACAAAAGCGGGTTGAGTTGGCGAGAGCTCTTTGCCTTGAACCAAAATTACTTCTTTTGGACGAACCGATGGCTGGAATGAATATGGAAGAGACAGAAGATATGGCTCGCTATATTCTTGATATAAATGAAGAACTAAATACAACAATAATTTTGATAGAGCATGATATGAATGTAGTTCTTGATATTTCAGATAGAATATTAGCTTTAGATTTTGGTGAAAAAGTGTGTGAGGGTACTCCATCAGAAGTTATTAATAATGAAAAAGTTATTTCTGCGTATTTAGGTGAAGAAAAGTGGATTTAAGAAAAACTTTATTAGAGTATTTTTTTTATAATTTTAAGAACAATAAAGATAAGGTGGCATTACGTGAAAAGGAATATGGTATTTGGAAGGAAATTTTTTGGTTTGAATATTTCAAAAAAGTTGTTTTACTTGCAATCTATTTTGAGCAATTTGGTATAAAGAAAGGGGATACTATTGCCATAATTGGTGATAATAAGCCTGAATGGGTAATTTCTGAGTTTGCTGCTCAATTACTAAGAGCTTATCCTATTGGTATTTATCAGGATTCTGTTGTTGATGAAGTGGAATATTTATTAAGAAAAACCAGAGCAAAAATTGTTATTGCAGAAAACCAAGAGCAAGTAGATAAAATTTTAGCATTTGCCAAGAATTATGCTTTAATTAAAAAGATAATTTATTATGACAAAAGAGGGATGTATTTATATAATGATGAGAAATTAGAAAATTTTGAAAACATTGTTAATAAAGATTTAGATATTAAAATACTAGAAAAATATTTTGAAGATAAATTGAGACTGGTTGAAAGTAATGATGTAGCAGTTATGTGTACCACTTCTGGTACCACTTCTAAACCTAAAGTAGCAATGCTTACACATAAAAATTTAATATTTATGTCTTCAAGTTTAGCGAAAGCTGATCCAAAGTATGAAACTGATGAATTTGTATCATTTCTTCCTTTGCCATGGATAGGGGAACAAATGATGAGTGTGGCAAGTGCTCAGATTTTTGGGTTTGTTGTTAACTTTCCGGAGAGTTATGAAACGGTTGAACATGACATGAAGGAGATTGGACCTCATATTATTTTTTCACCTCCAAGAGTTTGGGAAAATATGGCTTCTTCTGTATTTATGAAGATGATGGATTCTACACCGTTTAAAAACTTTGTTTTTAATAAATGTATAAAGATAGGTTATGAATATGCAGATTTAAAATTTCAGAGGAAATCTCCTACTTTGTTTCAAAAAATTAAATACAACTTAGCTTATTTAATACTTTTTAGAAAATTAAAAGAAAGGTTGGGTTTTAGTAATTTGAGAAGTGCTATGACTGGGGGAGCAGCTCTTGGTCCTGATACTTTTAGGTTCTTTCATGCTATGGGTATTAATTTAAAACAAATTTATGGTCAGACAGAGATTTCTGGCATTTCCTGTATACATAGAAATGATGATATTGATTTCACCTCTGTAGGTAGGCCAATTGAAGGCACCGAAATAAAAATTACTAATGATGGAGAAATAATATCAAAAAGTCCTGCTGTTTTTGCTGGTTATTACAAGGATGAAGAGGCTACAAATGAGGTATTGAGAAATGGTTGGCTTTATTCTGGAGATGCCGGTTATTTTGATGAAAACGGGAAATTGGTTGTTATTGATAGAAAAAAAGATTTAATGTATTTATCAAATGGTATTATGTTTTCCCCGCAATTCATCGAGAACAAGCTAAAGTTTAGTCCTTATATTAAGGAAGCGGTGACATTTGGTGATAAAAGGGATTACATAACTGCAATCTTAAATATTGATATGGGAATTGTGGGAAAATGGGCCGAGAACAATAAAATTGTTTATACAACATATACTGATTTGGCAGCGAAAGATAAAGTATATGAACTTGTTGCTGATGAGGTTCGTAAGGTAAATAATGGATTAAAGGATGATCATAAAATTAGAAAGTTTATTTTGCTCTACAAAGAGTTGGATGCAGATGATGGTGAGTTAACAAGAACAAGAAAAGTTAGAAGAGGTTTTATAGAAGAAAAATACCAAGAGATTGTTGATGCTCTATATTCTAGCAAAAGAGAAATAAATATCGTTGCAACAATTAAATTACAAGATGGTAGGGAGAGAAAAATTAATACTGTTTTGAAAATATATTTTTTAGAGTAGTATAAGGTTGTTTAATTACTAACTTTTGAGCGTTACTTAGATATAATATAATGGTTGCTGTGGTTATAGGATGATGCAACCTACCAAACACTATGGGGTAGTTAAAAATGGAACTTTTTTTTAATCTTCTTGTTACAGGGCTGGTTGTGGGGAGTATATATGCCCTTTTAGCTTTAGGTTTTACACTAATCTACAAATCTACTGGTGTTGTTAATTTCGCTCATGGAGAATTGCTTTTGTTGGGTGCATATGTATGTTTGCATCTAACAGTAAGCTATAAAATTCCTTTTATTCCTTCTTTTATATTAACTTTTATTTTTATGTTTTTATTTGGTTTTATAATTGAAAGAGTATTTTTACGTAGAATGATAGGGGAGCCAATTATAGCTATAATTATGCTTACTATTGGTCTTTCTTCATTACTCAAGTCTGTGGTTCAAGTATTTTGGGGAACAGATACAAGAGTTTTTCCGAAGGTTTTTCCTAGTGAGCCAGTGAATCTTTTTGGGATTAAAATAAGTCTTGTATATATATATTCTGTAATAAGTGTAGCTGTTTCATTGATAGTTTTTTCGGTTTTTTTTAAAAAATCTAAAGCAGGAGTAGCAATGAGAGCTGTAGCCAGTGACCAGCAAGCTGCTTTGTCAATGGGGATTGAGATAAAAAAGGTTTTTGCACTTGCATGGGCTATTGCAGCAGTTGTTTCAGCTGTTGGAGGGGTTTTTGTTGGCAATATCAATGGAGTTAATACGAATCTTTCACAATTTGGACTCAAAGTATTTCCTGCTGTTATTTTGGGCGGGCTTGATAGTATTACTGGGGCAATTATTGGAGGAGTGATTATTGGTATATTGGAAAATTTTGTTGGTGGCTATGTTGACCCTCTTATTGGTGGTGGAGCTAAAGAAGTTTTTCCTTTTATATTTATGATCATAGTTTTGATGATAAAGCCTTATGGACTTTTTGGCACTGAAGAGGTAGAAAAAGTATGAATTATATCAATTGTGGAAATTTCAAAACCAGTTATGAGAAAGATTTTGCTCTTTATCAAACAACCTTTTCTAAAATTATATTAACAATTTTTATTATTTTTTTATTTGTTTTTCCTTTTGTTGCTACAGATTACTTATTGTATATTTTCAATCTTATTTTTGTTTCAGTGATTGGTGCAATAGGATTAAATATTTTGACTGGTGCTACAGGGTTGATTTCATTGGGGCATGGAGCCTTTATAGGTGTTGGTGCTTATGCCACTGGTTATTTGTACAATAATTTTAATACTAATTTTGTCATAGCAATATTGTTTGGTGGTTTTGCAGCTGCAATTATTGGTAGCATTTTTGGTATTCCATCTTTAAGATTAAAGGGGTTGTATTTGTCTATTGCCACATTAGCTGCTCAATTTATTTTAGAATTTTTATTTGTTAGAATGGAAGGGGTTACAGGTGGTGTTACTGGTTTATCTGTGGATTATGCGAAAATGTTTAATATTGAAATAGATGATGATTTTAAGTTTTATTATCTAGGTTTAATTTTTTGTATTTTAATGACAGTTTTTGCTGTAAATATAATGAGAACTAAAATTGGTAGGGCTTTTTTAAGTATAAGGGATAATTATATTGCTGCAGAGGTTATGGGGGTAAATATTTTTCATTATAAAATTTTATCTTTTGCCATAAGTAGTTTTTATGCTGGAGTTGCTGGGGGGCTGTGGACTTTCTATACAACAATTATTACTCCTGAACATTTTACAATAGGTGTTTCAATCCAGTATCTTTCAATGATTATAATCGGTGGACTTGGAAAAGTTCTTGGCAGTATTTTTGGAGCTGTTTTTATGACTGTGTTGCCTGAGGTGTTAAAATTGATATCAGATTTTCTCTCACAGTATTATCAAGATATTACACAGCTGTTTGCTTCAATTAGAGAAGGCGTTTTTGGTTTGGTGATAATTCTGTTTTTAATGTTTGAGCCCGAGGGACTTTATAGAAGATGGAAATTAATAAAAGCGTATTGGAAACTTTGGCCATTTTCTTATTGATGATTAAAAAGTTATAAATAAGTTGTCAAAGCAAACGCCAATAACTTGGTGTTAATATTGCATATGAAAAATTTTGTGGAGGATGTTATGAAAAAGTTTTTTATCTTCTTTTTTGTTATTACGATGATTGTGAGTTTAAGTTATGCAAAAGAAGTAAAGATAGGCGCTTTAGTTGATTTGACAGGGCCTACTGCTGATGTGGGTAAACCTTATGCAGATGGTGTTAAAGATTGTGTTAGATGGTTTAATGATAACGGAGGTTTAAATGGTGATAAAATTAAACTTATAATGGTTGATTATGGGTACAAAATTCCACAAGCGATATCGGCTTATAAAAAATTTAAAAGAGAAAAGGTCGTTGCTATTCATGGTTGGGGCACAGGAGATACTGAAGCGCTTACAAAATTTATAAAAAAAGATAAAATACCTTATTTCAGTGCTTCATACTCTGAGCATTTAACTGATGCAAAGAAAAACCCTTATAACTTTCTAGTGGGAGTTACATATTCTGATCAGGCTCGTATTGCATTAAAATATATTAAAAAATATGGAGTTAAAAAAACTGTGGCCTTTGTTTATAATGATACTGGATTTGGTAGATCGCCTTTTTTCCCTGATGGGGAAGACTTTGCAAAAACCATTGGTGTTAAAGTGGTAGATAAAGAGGTGGTGGGGCTCAAATCACTGGATGCCACAAGCCAATTGTTAAATATGGCAAAGCATGATCCAGAATATGCATTGGTACAGGAAACATATATGGCGACATCTACAATATTGAAAGATGCTAAAAAGCTTGGAATAGAAACCAAATTCATAGGTTTTAACTGGACTTTTGGCAAAACGTTAATAAAGCTTGCTCAAGATGCTACTGAAGGTTTTTTGGCGACAAATCCTTTTGCTCTATGGACAGATACCGATGTAAAAGGGATAAAGTTTCTACGTGAATTGAACAAAAAATATCATCCCAATGTGACTTTTAGGAAGATAAATTATATCCAAGGGTTTAGTAGTATGTATGTAATGTTATCTGGTTTGAAAATGGCTAATAAAAATTACAAAGGTGAAAATTTGAAAAAGATTTATGAATCTATGAAAGGTTTTGATACAATGGGGCTTACTGCACCAGTGACATTTACTAGCACAAGTCATAAAGGGGTAAGAGCGCTTAGAATTTATAGGATTAATAATGGGCAAATGAAGCCTATTACTGATTATATTTCGGTAGAGTAATGCTTAAAGTAAATAATATCGAAGTAATTTACAATGAAGTTATACTAGTATTGAAAGGGTTGTCTTTAGAAGTTAAGGAGGGAAGTATTACTTCTCTCCTAGGTTCAAATGGTGCAGGTAAATCAACTACGTTAAAAGCCATTTCTGGGCTTTTAAGACCAGATAATGGAGAACTTACTGAAGGTGAGATAATTTTTGCTGGTCAAAGAATTGATAAAAAAGATGCTGCTGAAATTGTTAAAATGGGTATATTCCAAGTAATGGAAGGTAGAAGAGTTTTTAAAGATTTAACAGTTGAGGAGAATCTCATAGCAGGTGCTTATACAAGAAAAAATAATGAAATAAAGTATTTGATGGAAAGAGTATATACATATTTTCCTAGATTGAAAGAGCGAAGAAAGCAGCTTGCTGGATATATGAGCGGTGGCGAACAACAGATGATTGCCATTGGAAGAGCTTTGATGGCAAAACCTAAGTTGATTTTGATGGATGAACCTTCTTTAGGGCTTAGTCCTCTATTGGTTAAGGAGATTTTCAAAATTGTTGAAAAACTAAATAAAGAAGAGGGTACATCCATATTACTTGTAGAGCAAAATGCCAATATGGCTTTATCTGTGTCAGATTACGGTTATATTATGGAAAATGGTAAAATTGTTCTAGAAGGAAATGCTTCGGAATTAATGGAGAATGATGATGTGAAAGAGTTTTATTTAGGGTTAGGTAGTAAAAAGAGTTTTAGGGATGTAAAACATTATAGAAGGAGAAAAAGGTGGCTTTCTTAAAACAATTTTCAAAAGTTTTATCTTTCCTGAAAAAGAATAGTGAACATCCTTTCATTCAATATCAGTTAGAAAGGTCGGGATTATCTGTTAGCGATATAAAAGATTATGATGATTTTAAAAAAATAAAGGTTATATCTAGAAAAGATTTAGCAGATTTGTCGAAAAATCTAGAAGATTATTTAAAACTTTTTGAGGTGTGTCCGCAAAAAATTTTTGAATCTCCTGGTAACATTTTCAACTTATTGTTTGATAAGTACTATCAATATAGATTTTATAAGGCGTTGGAGATCTCTAGTTTTAGTGCTTGTGATGTAGTAATAAACACTTTTGCATATCATTTGACTCCTGCAGGTGAGATGTTTGAAGAGGCTTCGGAAAAAATTGGAGCAACTGTTGTGCCTGTTGGTCCAGTCAGTAGTGAAAAATGTGCAGATTTAGTTGCAAGGACAAAGGCTACAGCATTTATTGGTACAAAGTCTTTTTTGAAAAAAGTGCTGGATCACTTAGGAAGTAGGAATTCTTTAATTAAAGCTTATTTGATTGCAGAAAAAGTTACAGAAGCTGAACGAACGGAATTAACTGAGAAGTATAACATTGAAATTTATCAAGGTTATGGAACTGCAGAAGTAGGTTTGATTGCCACAGAGTGTGAATACAAAAATGGCATGCATATTGATGATGAGCTGTTTGTTGAGTTTTTGAGTGTTGATCATACTGAAATTATAAAAGAGAAAGAACTAGGTGAAGTGGTTGTTACCTTGTTAAATGAGAAATTTCCGCTTATTAGATATGGGACAGGTGATTTATCTCAATATGTTTTAAAAGAATGTAAATGTGAAAGAGATAGCATAAGAATATTGGGTATTTTTGGAAGAACAGATTCTTCTGTGAAAGTAAAAGGAGTTTTTATTCATAAATGGCAATTTGATCAATTTTGTAAAGAAAACTCTATTGTTGGAAGACTTTTTGTGAACTCTGATTATGATAATTTTGATTATTTAATATTAAAAATTAGTAATAATGTAGAGAATATTCATGAAAAATTCAAAGATGTGTTTAAAGTTAGTTTAAAAGAGGTTGTAATAGATGAAGGTATTAAAGAAAACGAAATTGTTGATAAACGTAACTACATTAAAAATCTGTGAATTGAAAAAGATTAGTGTTATATTATTTTTAAATATGAAAAAATAGGGGCGTGTAACAATGTTTGTAAAGGATTGGATGAAAAAAAATATTGTAGTAGTAAATAGTAATGATACAATCTTAGATGCTTTACATTTAATGAGAGAGCATAACTTTAGAAGATTACCTGTTTTGGATGGTGATAAACTTGTTGGTATTATTACTGAAAAAGATATAAAAGATTTTTCCCCTTCGAAAGCAAGCACTCTTGATATTTACGAGCTTCATAACGCACTAGCAAAATATGAAGTTAAAGATGCCATGACGACAAATGTTATTACAGTGAGACCAGAAGATCCTATTGAAAAAGCAGCCATTATATTACGTGATAAAAGATTTGGTGGATTACCTGTAGTAAATAACGAAGGTATACTTGTAGGATTGATTACAGCTGTAGATGTTTTTGATGAATTTGTTGAGGCTATGGGAATAAGGGAAAAAGGGGTAAGGATAAACATCCTTGTAGAAGATAAACCGGGAGCTATTGCTGAACTTGCAAAAATTATTAAACAATATGGTTTAAATATCATTAGTTTAGCAACATTTTATATGAAAGAGAAACCAGGACTGAGAGATCTTGTAATAAGAATTAATGGTGATGAAAAAAATATAGAGTTGTGTGTTGAAGAAATAAAAAATGTTGGTTTTGATGTTACGAGTGTACTCAAAATGGAAGAAATAAATGGACTTGGTAATTTATAATTATTGATTTATTTCAGTTTCATCATAAAAATTTTCTTACTTAGTGGATAACTTTCAGGATATAAAGTGGGTATTGGCTCACTTTAGACCCGAAAAATAGGATGATGATCTAATTATTATTTTAGTAAATTTATTTACTTATAATGCGACTAATGTTGTGTAATTTTCTAAAAATTGAGATACATGCATTACTTTTACGTTTATACCTTTATTGATGAGTCCACCTTCAATTTGCATTATACATCCCGGGCAATCTGTTAGGAGGATTTCTGCGTTAGTATTCTTTATATTGTTTATTTTATTCTCAAGTATTTTTGATGAAATTTCTGCAAAGTCAAAGGAAAATGAGCCACCAAATCCACAACATGCATCGCTATTTTTAAGTGGTATAAAATAATCTTTTAAAATTTCTTGTAAAAAGTTTTCTGTTGAAAAGCACAACCCTCTTTTTTGGTGGCAAGGAGTGTGGTATGTGACTTTGTATTTTGCAGTGTATTTGAGCTCTAAACGGTTTTCTGCAAGAAATTGAGATAAAGATTTGACTTTGTTAGCCATTTTTTCACTTTTTTTATAGTCTTGTGGTGAGTTAATGGTATATTTAGGAAATTCTTCTTTGATCGCCATTCCACAGCTTGGACAGAGAGTGATTATATCTTCAGTAATTTTTTCATCAAAATATTTCAGATTTTTAATGATGGTTTTTTTACCATTTTCCCCATCTCCAGCATGAATGGCAGGAAGTCCGCAGCAGACCATTTTCTCAGGAATGTTCACTTTGATATTTGCTCTATCAAGGAGCTTCAAAAGAGTTAGTCCCATTTCCGGATAAAAATATTCAATGGCACAACCAGAATAGAAAGTAACTGATTTTTTATATTTCTTTGATGGTTTTGAGCTGTAAAAATCTTTATAAAGTGCGGTAAAACTTTTTGGTGCTATGGATGGTAATGCCCTGAAGTTTTTCTCTTTTCCCATAAAAGGGATCTTTTCGATTTTTTCATTTTTTAAGAGAGGCCTTTGAAGATATTTGCCTATCTTTGTAATTGTTTTGAATAATGCAGGGTTTGGCATAACATATGAATAAACTGCTTTTTTGGGAAGACTTAGGCCGTATTTTGGTGTAATTGTGGCGTTGATATCTGAGATGAGGCTTTGTAAATCTATTCCTGTTGGACAATTTACAGAACAGGTTTTACAGCCGATACATAGCTTTAAAATCTCATTTGCCTTCTTTTCGTCTCCATAAAATGATGTGAGAATCAATCCTATGGCACCCACATAAGTATCACCGAAAACATGTCCGCCAATTATTTCATATACGGGGCATACGTTGGCACAGCTTCCACATCTGATACATTTTAAAGCTTCTTTTAAATTTTTATTTTTGAATAGAGGGAGTCTACCATTGTCAAGGAAAACGAAGTGTACTTCTTTATTTTTATCGTTTTTTGCCGGATAACTTCCTGATATCCATGTGACATAAGTACTTATAATCTGGCCTGTGGCACTTTTTGGCAGTGCTCTAATTATCTGTAAAGCATCTTTAAAGGTATTTATAAGTTTTTCATATCCAAGAATAACAATATGAACATCAGGGATGGTAGTTGAGAGTCTTGCGTTACCTTCGTTTGTTACAATTCCTATTGTTGCAGTTTCTGCTACGGCCACATTGGCACCGGTTATTCCTACCTTGGCCTTAAAATAGTAGTCTCTAAGCTGTTTTCTTGCAATTTTTACCATTGCTTCTATATCATTTTCGTCAATTTTATTCCCTGTGACCTTTTTAAAAAGTTTTGCCACCTGTTTTCTACTTTTATGTATAGCAGGCATAACCATATGGCTTGGCGTTTCGCCGGCAAGCTGTAAAATCCATTCTCCCAGATCTGTTTCTATGGGGGTAATACCATTTTTTTCCAGAAACTCGTTTAATTTGATTTCTTCTGAAGTCATGGACTTTGATTTAACAATGATATCGGTATTGTGTTTTTTGCAGACTTCCAAAATGTAGTTGTTTGCATCTTCTGCTGTGGCTGCCTCATAGACATAACAACCTTTTTTTAAGGCATTTTCTTTAAATTTATTATAAAGATTTATAATTTCCTCATAACTTAAATCTTTAATATTGTTTATTTTCGTTCTGATTTTTTCAAAGTTTAGACCCTGATAGGCTTTTTCTTTAGATATTTTATAGCTTTCAGCAAAGGTTTTTAAATTTTCGGATAAAATTTTATCATTAATTTTTTCCTTAATTAATTGCTTCAACATGGTAGCTACTCCTATCTGTCATTAATTATAAAAATGTTAGTTTCACAAGGACCGTGTACGCCGATTGTGAGGACTCGTTCGATATCTGCCGTTCTACTGGCGCCTGTAATGAATGCGATATAGCTGTCTTCAGATGTTTTTTCTTTTAGAAATGTGGATATATCTTCAAGTTTTTTTAAAATCTTTGACTTGAAGAGTACAATATCCAGCTTTTCAGCAAGACAAGTTGCTTTTCTTAAATAGTAATTCTTCGAATCAATTACAGCAGTTCCGGTTTCTGCAATTCCAAAATCAGCTTCTACAACAGCAGCAGCGATACCATTTTTGTCAATCTCTAGGGTTTTATGTATAGAATATGATGGTAGATAAATAAAGTCGTATTCTTTTTTAAAATCTATTTTTAGAAAGTTTTCTTCATTTAAAACATGATTTTTATTTCCCACTAATTTTGAATATTGAATAAAAGTCTCAACCATATAACCCTCCGAAATGGTAAGACCATTATAAATGCATATTGTGATGGTTGTCAATATCTTATTTGTTTATAAAAATATTCTAAATATCAAGGAGAAAAGAGCTTGACAAAATATAGGTAATATTATTATATGGTATTACCAATTGTTGGTAATAAAAAATGGGAGGTCATTTTATGAAACGTTTTTTGAAAACCTTGCTTATTGCGCTGTTTGTAATTTTTATGTTTAATCAGGTTTATGCAAAAACTTACCGCTGGAAACTTATAACCACTTGGCCTACCGGGATTCCTTGGCATGAAACAGTTTTGCATTTTGCAAAAACTGTTGAGGAACTGTCTAATGGTGAGTTGAAAATTAAAGTTTTTCCTGCTGGTTCAATCGTTCCTGCGTTTCAGGTTTTCGATGCAGTAAGGAATGGTGTTGCTGAAATGGGGCATGATTGGCCAGGTTATTGGAAGGGGAAAGATCAGGCTTTTGTTGCATTTGCTTCAGTTCCTTTCGGAATGAACAATATTGAGTATTCCATTTGGCTTATGGCTGGAGATGGAATGAAGCTTGCAAAAGAGCTTTATGGGAAATACGGACTTGTACCACTTTTGGGAGGAAATTCCGGACAAGAGATGGGCTTTTTTACTAAAAAGCCTATTACTGAAGTGTCTCAACTA
This sequence comes from Deferribacter abyssi, assembly GCF_049472655.1. Taxonomy (NCBI): domain Bacteria; kingdom Pseudomonadati; phylum Deferribacterota; class Deferribacteres; order Deferribacterales; family Deferribacteraceae; genus Deferribacter; species Deferribacter abyssi. The sequence continues at coordinate 17,294 of NZ_JAQNCS010000020.1, read as the reverse complement.
AAAGGTATGAAAGTAAGAACAGTGGGTTGGGCTGCTGATATTCTTAAAAATATGGGTGTATCAGTTACACCGCTTCCTGGTGGTGAAATATATCTTGCTTTTGAGAGAGGCGTTTTGGATTCTGCAGAATTTTCTACTCCATTTATTACTTATCCTATGGGTTTTCAAGAGATTGCAAAGAATGTTATGGTACCTGGATGGCACCAAACTGCAGTTCAGTTGATGTTTGAAGTAAACAAACGCGCTTATGATAAACTTCCAGATCATCTCAAAAAGGTTCTTGAGGTTGCTTCAAGAGAGACTCAACTTTGGGATTTGGCAAGAAGTGAATATAATAATGCAAAGGCAATAGAAAAATATATGAAAGAAGGGGTAAAATTTAATAAACTTTCAGATGAATCTTTAAATGAATTAAGAAAAACTACAAAGGCTTATTTAGATAATCTTAGAAAACAAAGTCCGTTTCTTGATAAAGTTCTTAAATCTCAAGAAGATTTCATCGCTGAATACTCAAAATGGAAAGATTTACGCAGCGGTGTTTCTGCTTATCCATATCAAGAATATATTAATGGTAAACATTATGAGTAGTTAAAAAGGGGAGTTTCCTCCCCTTTTTTTAATTGGAGGTTCTAATGAGAAAAATCGTAAAATTTATTGATGGTATTAATGAAGTTATAGGTAAAATAACGAGTATTTTGGTATTCGTGTTACTTTTTGTGGTGGTTTTTGAGGTTGTAAGAAGAAAAGTATTTAACAGCCCTACAATGTGGGCTTTTGAGTTAAGCTATATGCTTTATGCAGTTATGTTTTTAATGGGGTTTGGTTATACTCTAAAGCATAAAATGCATATAGGGATAGATGTTATATATTCAAGATTGAGCAAAAAAACTCAAGGTATCTTAGAATTAATTACCTTTGTTATATTTTTTCTTCCTTTTACATTGGTTGCTATAAAATCAACCTGGACTTTTATGATACAATCTTGGCAAGGGTTAGAACATAGCCAATCGCCTTGGGCTCCACCTGTATATCCTTTTAAAACTTTTATGCCAATAGCATTTTTCTTATTACTGTTACAGGGAATATCAGAAGCAATCAAATCTTTTTACAAAATAAAAGGTGAGGAGATAGAATGAGTCCTGAATTTTTATCTGTTGCAATGTTTGTTGTTTTATTGATAGCTGTTTTTTTAGGTCATCCATTAGGAATTACTCTTGGTGGTCTTGGTATAATTTTTGGTATTTTGGGTTATGGTCCAGGTGCTTTTTTCATATTGGCAAATAAAACATACGGATTAATGACGAATTATGTGCTTGTAGCTATACCTCTTTTTATCTTGATGGCACAGTTTCTCGATAAATCAGGGGTAGCTGAAGAACTTTATGAAACAATGTACATAGTTTTAGGGCCTATAAAAGGAGGGCTTGCACTTGCAACTGTTGTAGTTTGTACAGTTTTTGCAGCAACAACAGGTATTATTGGTGCTTCCGTGGTGGCAATGGGACTTTTGGCGGCTCCTTCAATGTTAAAAAAAGGATATTCCAAGGAGTTGACGGCAGGTGTTATCACAGCAGGTGGAACTCTTGGTATATTAATTCCTCCTTCCATTATGTTGGTGGTTTATGGTGGGTTGATTGGAATGTCTGTTGGAAAGCTCTTTATGGCTGCATTTATGCCGGGACTATTATTATCTACACTGTATTTAATATATACATGGGTTTACTGTACATTTATAAACCCTGAAGCCGGACCTCCTATACCAGAAAAAGAGCGTGTTCATACAACAGGTCAAAAATTATTAATGACGCTGAAATCTATGGTGCCACCTCTATTTTTAATTTTTGCAGTTCTTGGTAGTATTGCAGGTGGTATTGCTACTCCTACTGAGGCTGCTGGTTTGGGTTGTATTGGAGCTTTGGTTTTGGCTGCTTTAAACAAGAGATTGGATTTGAAAATGTTAAAAGAGGCTGGGTATTCTACTTTGAAAATTACTTGTATGGTTATGCTTATCTTTGTTGGTGCTAACTTTTATACATCTATTTTTATGGGTTTAGGTGGTGGTGACGTTTTTACAAGTATACTTTTTTCAATCAGTTCGAATAAATGGGTGATTTTAGGTATTATGATGTTTATTATTTTTATCCTTGGTATGTTTGTGGATTGGCTCGGTATATTGCTTTTATGTGTTCCTATTTTTACTCCTATTGCTGTTGATCAGTTAAAGTTTGATCCATTATGGTTTGCAATGATTGTTTCTGTAAATTTGCAGATGTCATTTTTAACACCTCCTTTCGGATATGCACTGTTTTACTTAAAAGGGGTTGCCCCAGAAGGTATGACAATGGGGCATATATATAGAGGTATTATACCATTTGTTATCCTACAATTAATAGGGCTTGCATTATGCATAATTTTTCCAGAGATTATTACATGGTTGCCATCTGTTGTGTTTAAACAATAACAAAGAGGTATTTATGAAGAAAAGTTTGGTCAAAGAGCTTGAAAAGAGGTTGGGCAAAAGCAGTGTTTTGATAAGTGAAGGTGATAGAGCACTTTTTAGTTATGATGCTGCTTATGGCGAAAAGGTGTTGCCTGATATTGTGGTGTTTCCTGAAAATAAAGATGATTTGCAGTTTGTTATTAACCTGATGAGTGAAAATGAGATTCCAATAATTACAAGAGGCGCAGGTACCAATTTAAGTGGTGGGACTGTTCCTGTGTCCGGTGGTTGTGTGTTGGTGACCACTAAAATGAATAGAATTTTGGAGATAAATGAAAAGGATCATTATGCTGTTGTTGAAGCTGGGGTTGTTACAAAACAGCTTGCGGATAAAGTTGAAGAGTATGGACTTTTTTACCCACCCGATCCGGGAAGTATGAGTATTTCAACTATTGGTGGTAATGTTGCGGAAAATGCTGGTGGATTAAGAGGTTTAAAATATGGTGTCACTAAAGATTATGTGATGGGTGTAAAGTTATTTGATATGGCAGGCAATGAGGTAATAGGGGGCGGAAAAACGGTAAAACTCGTAACCGGTTTTAATATCCCGGGATTAATGATTAGTTCTGAAGGGATGCTTGGTATTATGTATGAGATTATACTAAAGCTTGTTCCAAAGCCTGCGACATCGAAATCTATGCTTGTAGAGTATTCATCGGTGATAGATGCATGTAATACGGTTTCAGAAATAATTGCTTCAAAAATTTTGCCAAGTACGCTGGAATTGATGGATAATTTTACTATTAATGCAGTGGAAGAATCAGAAAAAATAGGATTACCGGTGAAGGCTGATGCTTTATTGTTAATTGAAGTGGATGGTCATCCTGCTGTGGTAGAAGATGAGTTTATCATGGTTAAGAAGATTTGCGAAAAAAATAAAGGGTATGTAAAGGTTGCAGATAATAATGAAGAAAGGGATAATCTCTGGACTGCAAGGAGAAAAGCCTTAAGCTGCCTTGCAAGGTTGAAGCCAACTCTTATTTTAGAGGATGCTACGGTGCCTCGCAGCAAAATTCCTGATATGATGAAAGCTATCAAAGAGAATGCTTCTAAATATAATATAACGATTGGAACGTTTGGTCATGCAGGTGATGGTAATCTTCACCCTACAATTCTTACAGATAAAAGGGATGAGGATGAATTTAGAAGGGTAGAGAAGGCCATTGATGAAATATTTGAAAAAGCTCTTTTATTTGGAGGTACGCTGAGCGGAGAGCATGGAGTTGGCTTGTTAAAGGCAAAATATATGGAAATAGAAGTAGGAAAAGGTACTATTATTTTTATGAAAAAGCTAAAAAATGGAATTGATCCAAAAAACTTACTAAATCCGCATAAGATGGGGCTTTAATGAAAAAATTAGTGGAAGATTTGAGGCAGATAGAAGAATTAATTATTAGGTGTATGAAATGTGGTACATGTCAGGCGCATTGCCCTCTTTATCAAAAAGATTTTTTTGAAGGAGCTGTAGCTAGGGGGAAAATTTCTTTATTAGAATCTATTTACGATGGCAAAATTGATGATATAGAAAATACTCTTAAGTATATTGATTATTGTATTTTATGCGGAAGATGTGAGACTAATTGTCCAAGTGGTGTTAAAACAGTAGAGATATTTTTAAAAGGGAAAGCTATTTTAAGAGAGATTAAAGATTTACCTGTTTATCAAAAGATACTTTTGAAAATTTTGCTTGGAAAACCTGAGTTGCTGAGTAGGTTTGCTCCTCTTTTTCACATGGGGTTTAAACTTGGAACGAAAAAAGTCAAAGATGATATTTATAAGCCAATATTTAAAGGAATTGGTGAGAGATTTACCAAAGGGATAAAAAAGAGGTTTTTTACAGGCGAATATGGTGGGGAGAACAGAGCTGAAAACGAAAAGATGAAAGTGATTTTTTATCCTGGCTGCGCAATAAATATGATTTATTTCGAATGGGGAGAGAAAATAGTTAAGCTTTTAAATAAGTTGGGAGTTACGGTTATTGTTCCTGAAGTAAATTACTGTTGTGGAATTCCTGCTGCTACCATGGGTAAACAGGATATGATGAAGGAGTTACTTGAGAAAAATTATGAGTATTTCGAAAAATATAATACGGATTATGTGATAACGGCTTGTCCAACTTGCAATCATTCTTTGGCTGATTTAGGTGAGAGTATAGGATTAAAAGTACCTGATAAGAAATTTATGGATATTCTGATTTTTCTTGATAAGGTGCTTGATATCAGACTATCTGATATTACAGATAAAAAAGCTTCTCTTCATATTCCGTGTCATTATGATAAAGATTTTCTGGATGATATGAGAGTGTATGTTAGTAATATTTCATCAAATTTTGTAGTTTTAGAAAATCAAAATTGTTGTGGTTTTGGTGGAACTTTTAATTTAAAAAATTATAATAAATCGCTTGCTTTTTCAGTTGATAAAGCTAAGGAGGTTAAGAATCGAGATATTGAAATTATGTTTACACCTTGTCCCGGTTGTGCTATAAACCTGATGGATGGATTGATACATTTAGATGCAAATTGTAAGGTATTGCATCCAGTAGAGGTAATTTATAGGGTGGTTGTAGAAGATGTTTCAGAGGATCAAGCCAAAAAGAATTAGTGATGAAATTTTTGAGCAGATAAAACAACTGATTATAGAAGGTGTGTTAAAACCAGGGGATAAATTACCCCCTGAAAGAGAGCTAGCAGCCCAGATGGGGGTTAGTAGACCAACTTTGAGAGAAGCTATAAATAAACTAGAAGCAAAAGGATTTTTAGAGCAAGTACAAGGTGGTGGTACTTATGTGAAATCTCTAGGTGATACCGCTTTGGATAATGCCTTTGAAGAATATGCAAAAAAGAAAGATGCTATACTTGAGATTATGGAAGTTAGAAAAATACTTGAAACATGGGCTGCTTATACAGCAGCAGAACGTATTACAGAAGATGAGTTAAAGCAGCTTGAGCAATATCTGAATGAAATGGAAGTGGCCTTAAAGGATGGGCAGATAGGTTATGATTCTGATGCAGATTTTCACTCTATAATTTCTTATGCCACAAAAAATATTTTTCTTATACATATTATGAACACAATATATCAATGGATTGAAAAAATTTCTTTTGAAGTGAGAAAGAGACTTTATAATGATTATTACAAACATGATTTGCTGTATAAACAGCATAAAGCAATTTTCGTTGCTATAAAAAACCAAGATCCTTTAGAAGCTTACAATGCGATGTTAAATCATATGAACTATGTTCTTGAAAAAGTGAAAGAGATTATTTCAGAAGACGACTCTACCAATTAAATTTTCTGTTAGTTTAATATACATATAAAAGGGCGGTTAGCTCAACAGGATAGAGCTCGGGTCTCCGGAACCCGGTGTGGGAGTTCGAGTCTCCCACCGCCCGTGTCTAAGTTTTTTCTTTATTTTTGTGACAAAAGGTATATACTAAATAGAAATACATACAAGTGAGTAGAAGATGATATATTTTATTTTATTTCTAATATTTTTTTTTGGTTTTCTGATATTTTGTTTTATTAATGGATGTAATATTGGTCGGAGAAGATGTTATTGTGAAAATTGCGAAAGTCAAACTGTTCATAAAGACCTTTATTGTGAATGTGAAAATGATCTTGGAAGAAGGAAATTGGTTCTTGAGTGTGAGAAATGTAAATCAAGACATTTTATTTACTTATAAGTCCCATAAGTAAAGATTGGTTTCTTCATCGAAAACTCTATTTATAGCTTTTCCGTCATACTCTATAATATCTATTTCACATGCATAAATAATGGTATCTGGCAATAAATGACCACCTACGACAGTGAAATCACTTCTTGCTAAAGATATGTGAATATGAGCAAATGGTTTATTTTCTTTTAATGAAATATTACCTTTTAAACTAACTATTTCCATAGCTTCATTGAAATGAAAGTTTTCGTATTCTTTTTTTATCTGATTAAAATATGCAATGTTTGCCTTTTGTACTGCACCAATACCTATAATAATACCTGCCGTTATTGGTATTTTATCAATAATATTCATTAGTGAATAATATAAATCGTCACCTTTTTTTAACTTGGTTCTGAGTATATTATTTACCTTATAATTTCTCATAAATGCCTCACTACACTATTTATTGACAGAGTAGTTAAACTGTCTTATAAAGCAAAATGTTTAATATATTATAGCATAATTTTCAAATAGGGGGTAGTTTTGTTTAAAAAAGTTAAAGGATTTAGGGATATTTTTGGTAAGGATACCTTTTATTGGCAGTTAATTGAAGATAAATTTAGAAATTATTTTTCGAAATTTGGCTATGAAGAGATTAAAATACCTATTTTGGAACGCACGGATTTATTTGTTAGAGGTATTGGAGAAACCACTGATATAGTTGAAAAGGAGATGTTTACGTTTCAAGATAGAGATGGCACATATTTATCTTTAAGACCAGAAGGGACTGCTTCTGTAGTAAGAAGTTTTATTGAAAATAAATTGTATGAGCCACCTTCAATCAGGAAATATTACTATTATGGTCCGATGTTTAGGAGAGAAAGACCACAAAAGGGTAGGTTTAGACAGTTCTACCAAATAGGTATAGAAGCATTCGGGTCAGTTTCTCCTTTGCTTGATGCAGAAGTTATTTATATTCTTTATACTTTTTTAAATAGTTTTGATATTAGTGAATTTTTGAAATTGGAGATTAACTCTATTGGTTGTGCCGAATGTAGATCAAAATATAGAGAGAAACTTGTTAACTATTTTGAAAAATATAAAAGTGATTTATGCAATGATTGTATTAATAGATTGGGTAGAAACCCGTTAAGAATTCTCGATTGTAAAGTGGAATCATGTAAAATTATTGTGAAAAATGCACCTTTGATTTTGGATTTTTTATGTAATGATTGTGCAAAGCATTTTAATAAGCTCAAAGACTATTTAAATGTTTTTGAAGTTGAATTTGCTGTAAATCCTAAAATTGTTAGAGGACTTGATTATTATGTGAAAACTGCTTTTGAAATGGTAACAGATAAATTGGGAGCATCTTCAGCAGTTGGAGCTGGTGGAAGATATGATGGTTTGATAAAAGCTCTTGGTGGTCCTGATATTCCAGGTATAGGGTTTGCAATTGGTGTGGATAGGCTTGTGGAGCTCGTTAAAATTAAGAGGGATATGGAATACAGGTTGGTAGATTGTTATATAATAACATTTGATGAGTATGTTAAAGAAGCTGTTTCTTTGCTGAATATTCTTAGGACTGAGGGCTATAATACTACGATTGGGTATGATTTGGGAAGTATTAAGTCTGAAATGAAAAAAGCTAACCGTTTAAATGCTAAAACGGTATTGATTATTGGTGAAGATGAAGTGAAAAATGATGTAATTACTTTAAGAGATATGGATAGTGGGGAGCAATCACATGTAACATATGATGAGTTATTAAATAAATTGGAAAAAATAATAAACTAAGGAGGCATAGAGTGCTTGAAAATCTTGGTAGTTGGAGAAGAACTCATACTTGTGGTGAATTAAATTTAAGCAATTTGAATGAAGAAGTTATTTTAATGGGATGGGTACAAAGAAGAAGGGATCACGGTGGTGTCATATTCGTAGATTTGAGGGATAGAGAAGGAATTACCCAGGTTGTTTTTAACCCAGAATTTAATAAGAAAGCTCATGAAAAGGCTGAGAATTTAAGAAGTGAATATGTGTTGGCTGTAAAAGGTATAGTAAGTAAACGTCCTGAGGGAACAGAAAACCTCAAACTGAAAACTGGCGAAGTTGAGGTGATGGTTAAGGAATTGAAAATCTTAAATGAGTCTAAAGTGCTTCCTTTCACTATTGATGAATATTCTAATGTGGGGGAAGATATAAGATTAAAGTATAGGTATCTTGATTTGAGAAGAAAACCTTTGCAAAAAAATATAATTCTAAGACACAATTTGGTTAGAACTATTAGGGAATTTTTGTATAAAAAAGGGTTTCTTGATATTGAAACACCTTTTTTAACGAAAAGTACTCCTGAAGGAGCAAGAGATTATCTTGTTCCAAGTAGAGTTAACCCTGGTAAGTTTTATGCTTTACCTCAATCTCCTCAAATGTTTAAACAGTTGCTTATGATATCAGGATTTGATAAATATTTTCAAATTGTTAAGTGTTTTAGAGATGAAGATTTAAGGGCTGATAGACAACCTGAATTTACCCAGCTTGATATGGAGATGTCTTTTATTGATAGAGATGACTTGATGGACCTTATTGAAGAAATGTTTGTGGAAATATTTAATAAAGTATTAGGGATAAAGCTTGAAAGACCGTTTCCTAAAATAAGCTATGCAGAAGCAATGGAAAAATATGGCCATGATGCTCCTGATACAAGGTTTGAGATGTATTTAAAAACTATTAACAATATAGTTTCTGGGTGTGGATTTAAGGTTTTTGCTGATGCTGTAAAAAGTGGTGGAGTTGTAAAGGCTATTAATGCTAAGGGTGGGGCAAAATTTTCTAGAAAAGAGATTGATGAGCTTACTGATTTTGTTTGTAGTTTAGGAGCTAAGGGGCTTGCATACATTAAAGTTAATGATACCGGGTTACAGTCTCCTATAATAAAATTTTTGGGAGAAGAGATTACAAATAAGATTTTAAAAGAGGTGGATGCACAAGTAGGTGATATAGTATTTTTTGGTGCTGGTGATGAGAAAACAGTTAACTTATATCTGTCTAAATTACGTTTACTTCTTGGTAAAAAACTGGGATTGATTAATGAAGAAAAATATAATTTTGTGTGGGTACTTGATTTTCCTCTCCTTGAATGGGACGAAGAAGAAAGAAGATATGTTGCTATGCACCATCCATTTACATCTCCTGTGGATGAAGATATTCCACTTTTTGATACAGACCCAGGTAAAATTAGAGCAAAAGCCTATGATTTGGTTTTAAATGGTTCTGAAATTGGCGGTGGTAGTATAAGGATTCATAGAAGTGATGTTCAAGAGAAGATGTTTTCAGTATTAGGACTAACACCTGAAGAGAGGGAATACAAATTTGGATTTTTTATAGAGGCGTTGAGATACGGAACTCCACCACATGGTGGTATAGCTTTTGGAATTGATAGGATTGCATCAATTTTCGCTAAGGCTGATTCAATTAGGGATGTTATAGCTTTCCCAAAGACACAAAAAGCTACTGACTTAATGAGTGATGCTCCTAGTGTGGTAGATGAAAAACAGTTAAAAGAGTTATTTATTAAAGTGGATTTACCCGAGGAAATGTTAAAATAAAAGAAATAATTTTTGTAGGTTTGACATTTGTTAACTTATATGATAGTAATAAGAAAAAAATCAGGAGGAATTTATCATGAGGCATACTAGGTTGTATTTACTGCTAGTATTGGTTACAGTATTTCTTTTTGCTTGCGCAAAACCACCAATGAAAAAATATAGTGATGTTCAGAAAGTTGTAAATGAAGCTTGGGTTGTTGATGCTGATAAGTGTGCACCTAAAGAGTATAAAGCCGCACAAAAAGCTTTTGAAGAGGCTCAAAAGGAGCTGGAAGAAGCTAAAAATCATACATTTAAGGGTAAATATTATGATAGAGCTGAAGCTAAGTTAGATGAAGCAAAAGCAAAAGCTGAAAAAGCAAAGAAAGTTGCTCAAAAGAGAAGAGAAGCTGCTGATAAAGTTGGTAAAGAATTGGATGAATTGAGGGATGAAATTGATACTATCAAGGATGATGCTAAAAAATATGACCCAGTGACTTTTGCTGAAGTAGAAGATTTATATGAAAAAGCTCAAAAAGCTGTAGATGATTGTGAACCAGGAAAAGCAAGTATGTTGAGAGCTCAAATTGAAAGTAAGTTGGATAAGATAAAAGAAAAAATTGCTATTGCAAAGGCTGAAGAGATGAAAAAAGCTATGAAGCAGAAAGAAATGGCTAAAGTTGAGAAATATACAGTTGTTAAAGGTGATTGTCTGTGGAAGATATCTGAGCTCAAATATATGAATCCTTTTATGTGGCCACTGATTTATTGGACAAACAAAGACATGATTAAAGATCCTGATTTAATCTATCCAGGTCAAGTTTTTAAAATTAGGAAAGATTTTGCTGATAATGAAAAAGAAAAAGCTATAACTTTTGCAAAGAACAGGGGCCCTTGGTCTCTTTTTGATGGTAAATAATTTAGTTGTTATAAATAGTTAGTTGTTGTTTGAAAATTAGGTCATGATCTCCGAGTGTATAAACCTAAGGCCTAAGCTAAGGTTTATACACCGGCTGGGCAGTTGCCCCCAGGGTATAAGTGGAAACACTTATGCCTCCCGACTTGGAAAGGAGATGCTGGTTTGAAGATTGAGCCGGTTATCCTTATTGGGGGTAACCGGCTTTTTTATTGATAAGGAGGTTTTGTGTTTAAAAAAGTAAAAGTTGAAAATGCTGTAGGTTTTAAGTTAGCTCATGACATAACAGAGATTAATTTGGAAAAAAAACTTAAAGGTGTGGCTTTTAAAAGAGGGTATTTAATACAAAAAGAGGATATTGAGCGATTAAAATCTTTGGGTAAATATTATGTGTTTGTATTTAGTGAAACAAATTCTAATGATTTTGTTCATGAAGATGATGCTGCTACTGAGCTAGCACCAGCTATAGCTGGAGAAAATATTAACTATGATTTGCAACCTACAGAAGGTAAGATAAATTTTTATGCAGCTGAAGATGGGTTGTTAAAAATTGATAAACAAAAAGTTATTTCTATAAATAAGTTGAAAACTCCTTCTTTACCCACTAAACATTCTGATATACCAGTCAAAAAAGGAGATATTGTCGCTGCTTTTCGTATAATTCCTCTTTATTGTGAAATAAAACTGATTAAAAAGGTGAAAGATATACTTATTTCACCTGCTATTGAAGTAATACCATATAAATTAAAAAATGCCGGGGTAATTATTACAGGAAATGAAGTTTATGATGGAAAGATAAAAGATAAATTCAACCCTTTAATTGAATCAAAGTTAAAAGAATATGGTTTGAATATTGTTAGATCATCTATTTTACCTGATAATAAAGAAAAAATAACGGCAGAGATTAAAGATTTTTTAAAGGAAGTTGATATCCTTTTCATTACAGGAGGAACTTCAGTTGATCCAGATGATAATACGAAACTGGCTATTAAAGAAGCTGACGTGGATATCGTGCAGGAAGGGAATCCTATACAGCCTGGAAATAACTTTACTATTGGTTATTTTGGTTTCATACCTGTGTGTGCAGTTCCTGCGGCAGCATTATATTATAAAGCTACGGCACTGGATATTTTTTTACCTAGATTGATAGCTGGAGAACGGATTACTGGGGAAGAAATAGTAAAGTATAGTGTTGGTGGGTTGTGTTATTTTTGTAAAGTTTGTGTTTTTCCTGTTTGTCCTTTTGGAAAGGTGTGATGATAGAAGTAAAAATAAGTAAAAAATTTAGAAAAAAATCTTTTTATTATGATTTTAAGTCTGATAAGAATAAAATTGTTGTTTTTGGTCCGAGTGGTGCCGGTAAATCTAATCTGGTTAAAATGATCGCGGGTTTTTATCCACCAGATGATGGGACTATTGTTGTGAATAAAACAATTTTTTTTGATAGAAGGGGTAGAATAGATTTAGCTGTTAATAAAAGAAATGTGGGGTATTTACCACAGGAATATACTCTTTTTCCTCATTTGACTATAAAAGAAAATATTTTGTATGGTGTAAAAGTAGGCAATGCTAAATATGATGAAAATTTATTCTCTTTTTTAGTAGATACATTAGAGATTGGAGAGTACCTTAATTATTATCCCGGTGTGCTATCTGGAGGCCAAAAACAAAGGGTGGCAATAGCTCGTGCTTTCATGGTTAAACCTAAAATATTTGTATTTGATGAGCCATTTTCTTCTTTGGATAAACCTATAAAAGAAAAATTGATTGATGTGATAAACTATCTGTTAGATATTATAAAAATACCTGCAATTTTTATTACCCATGACATAGATGATTCTTATCTTTTAGGTGAAGATGTTGTTATTGTTAAAGAAGGTCGAGTTATAGAATATGGCAGTAAAGATGTAATTTTTGATAGGCCAAGATATGTTGAGACGGCGAGCTTGGTTAATTTTAAAAATATTTGGAAAATTGATAGAGTAAAGGGAAACTTGGTCATTATAGATGGGATTAATTTAGATTTAGGCGAAAATTTAAAAGAAGCATCATTTTTAGGTATTAGACCTGAAAATGTTATGATTTTAAGAAAAGGTGAGAATAATAGGAGAGAGAATATTTTGGATGTAACTGTTAAAAATATAAAGAAAATGAGTGGATACTATGAACTTTTAGTGACACATTATAAATTGTCTAAAATAGTTATAAAACTACCTGAGCATGCCTTTAAAAAATTGAGTCCTGTATTGGGAAAAGATGTTAAAGTTTCATTAAAAAAAGAATCGTTGGTACTAATGAGGAGATATGGGTTATGATTAAAAAGATTATTTTCATTTTCTTGATTTTACCAAGTGTTGTTTTTTCTTATGAAATTTATTTTTATGTTGCTGCATCGATGACAAAACCTGCCAAAGAGGTTGTTAGAAAGTTCAATTCTCAATCAAAAGTTGATCATATTATTTTAATAACTGGTGGTTCAGGTCAATTATTGAATAAAATAATTTTTTCTAAAAAAGGTGATGTTTATTTGCCAGCTTCAAAATCTTTTAAAGATAAAGCAGAGAAAGCAGGAATTGTATTAGAAACTATCAGTTTTCTTTATCAAACACCAGTGTTTGGTTTGTCGGAAATTGGAGAAAGAGAAATTAAATCTTTTGAAGACTTGGCGTATAAGGAAGTAAGGATTGCATTGGGTAATCCTAAAACAATGGCATTAGGTAAAATTTATGAAGATATCAAAATTAAAATGCCTAAAAATCTAGCCAGTGGTATTGAAAAAAATATGGTTGTTTTAGCTCTAAATGTTTCACAAATTGTCAATTATTTAAAAACAAACACTGTTGATGCTGGAATCATTTTTGATTCTGTGGCAAGGGTTAATAGCTTTACATATTTAAAATTTCCAGATAATTATGCTGAAAAGGATGTGGCAAGTATTAACTTGTTGAAATTTAGCAAAGATATGGAGAAGGTCAAGCGGTTTATCAGTTTTTTAGTAAAGAATAAAGATGTTTTTAAAAAATATGGGTTTGAAGTTATTGATAAATGAAATTTACTAAAGTAGCGAGTTTAATTACATTTGTTTTGTTTTTACTAATTTTAGTTTTAATACTTTTTTCTCTGAAAGAAATATCTATTTTACAACTAAAAGAAATAATTTCTGATAATGAGTTTTTAAACGCGGTAGCTTTCGGTTTTTTTACAGCTTCTATCGCTACATTCTTTTCCTCTTTTTTTGGGATACCTGCTGGTTACTATCTTGCAAGACAAAGAAAAGGGGTTGCGAATTTTCTAGATGTTTTTTTTGATGTTCCTTTAATAATTCCACCATTAGTGGTTGGGGTATTGATACTCAATTTTTTTAATGCATCTTTGCTGAATAAATTTTTTAATATAATTTTTACTTTAAAAGGTGCAGTAATTGCACAATTTTTTATCTCTTTTCCTTTTACACTAAAATCTTCAAAGAGTGCTTTTGAATTGGTGCCTCCAATTTATGAAAGAATTGCAATGACTTTGGGGGCTGGATATTTTAGATCTTTTTATGATACAACATTTAAACTTGCGTTTAGGGGTATTTTTGCTGGAGTGATGCTCAGTTGGCTTAGGAGTTTTGGAGAGTTTGGTGCCACTTTAATGGTAGCTGGAGGAATTCCAGGAAAAACTGAAAATGTCCCCATTAATATTTATTTAAATATGACCGAAGGTAATTTTCAAAAAGGTATAGCGGCTAGTGTATTGACAATAATTTTTGCATGTTTTGTCATTATGTTTGTGAAAATAATATTTAAATATAGAAGGTGATATGATGATTAATTTTGAAGTTGCAAAACAAATTATTTTAGATAATGCAAGAACCTTATCTGATATAACTATAAATGTTGAAGAAAGCTTTGGTTATGTATTAGCTGAAGATATTGTGACAGATAGGGATTTTCCTGATACTAAAAAGAGTGCAGTAGATGGTTTTGCTATTAAGCTTTCTGATAGAAATCAATATAAGATAATTAGAACCATTGTGCCCGGTGAATTGGTTAGGATAAAACTTAAAAAAGGAACAGCTGTTTTTGTAATGACTGGAGCTGTTGTGCCAGAAAATGCAGATGCTGTGGTAAGAGTAGAAGATTGCGATAGTAAAGGTGATTTACTAAGTATTCATTGTCATGTGAAAGTTGGAGACAATATAAATCAAATAGGTGAAGAAAAAAAAGTAGGTGAAAAAGTTATTAAGAAGGGTAGTATAATAGATGAAAGGGTTTATCCAGTTCTATTCTATCTTGGATTGAAAAAAGTAAAAGTATTTCAAAAGCCTAAAGTTGGTATTTTTACTACAGGTGATGAACTGCTTGATATCGGGAGTGAGTATAAAAAAGGGTTTGTATTTAATACTAATAGATATATTGTTGAATCAGTTTTGAGAAAATTAAATATTTCGTTTGATTATTATGGAAATATTAAAGATGATGAAATTGCCGTTTCGAGGGCTTTAAAAGATATGTTTGAAAGATACGATATTTTAATTAGTTCAGGTGGGGTTTCTATGGGAAAATATGATTATATTAAAAAGTTATTAAATGAAGAAAATTATGAAATTTTAATTAATAGGACGAAAATAAAACCTGGTAGCCCATTGATTGTGGCAAAAAATAAGAAGAGTATTATTTTTGGTATGCCTGGTTATCCTACAGCTTTTTTTACTAATTTGTTGCTTTATTTTTTACCCTACATAAAAAAGACGGTTGGTAGAAAAGATTTTAATCATAATTTTGTAAAAGTTGAGTTGGGCTCAGATATGCATTCTAAGGAAAAAAGTGATTATTTTAACAGAGCAAATATTGTGTTTGAAAATGGAAAATATATAGCTTATGGTTTGGATTCACAAAAAACTTCTCATTTTATAAATTTTGCAAATTGTAATGGGTTAGTAAGAATACCACAAGGTGTGGGTAATGTAAACAAAGGGTATATTGCTGAGGCAATTTTATTTGAAAAGGAGATAAGATGAAATTTGTTTTTGGTCCAGTTCCTTCGAGGAGGTTGGGTGCTTCTCTAGGTGTTAATCTTGTTCCTTATAAAGTATGTTCTTTTGACTGTTTATATTGTGAAGTAGGAAAAACAACTGAATTAATTTTAGAAAGAAAAAGATTTTTTAATCCTGATGATTTACTAAGTGAATTTAAGATTAAATATAAAAAAAGAATTAATAAGATTGATATTGTTACGTTTACTGGAGCTGGTGAACCTACTTTGAATATTGATTTGGGATATTTTGCTAAAGAGATAAAAAAAATAATAGATAAGCCGTTGGCAATTCTAACTAACAGTAGTTTAATTATGAGAGATGACGTAAGGCGTGAGTTAATGAATTTTGATATCGTTGTTCCAAGCTTAGATGCTGTGAATGAATTAGTCTTTGCTAAAGTTAACAAGCCTGTGAATGGGTTAAAAGTTAATGATATCATAGAAGGTTTAAAGCTGTTTTGTGATAAATTTTCTGGTGAAGTTTATATTGAGGTGTTATTAGTAAAGGGAGTTAATGATTCATATGAAGAGTTGCAAAGATTAGTAGAAGTTTTAAAGAATTTGAAATATACAAAAGTTCAATTAAATACTGTCTTTAGACCTACTTCATACAAAGGGATTGTTGGGTTAAGTGAAAAAGAACTTTTGGAGAAAGCTTTATTTTTGAGCAAAAATGGTATTAGAATTGAGACTGTGGGAAATTATGTTAGAAAATTAAATAATGATGACTCAAGTCTTTTTGAGGATATTGTGGAACTTTTAAAAATGCGTCCGTGTACTAAAGAAGATTTGATTTTGTTGTTTGGTACTGCTAAGATTGGAGAAGTAATTGAACAGTTGTTAGTAGAAAAAATAATTATTAAAAAGGAATATAACGGAGAAATATTTTATTTTAGAAAATAACTTTAAATTATATTAAAATATATCATATTAAATGAATAAAAAAGGAGGTAAGTTATGATTTCAAAAAAAATAGCAGAGGCACTAAACAAACAGCTCAATAATGAAATGTTTTCTGCGTATCTTTATCTATCAATGTCTGCTTATAGTGAGCATATTGGATTGAAAGGGTTTGCAAACTGGTTTTATGTGCAATACCAAGAAGAAATGGTTCATGCTATGAAATTTTATAAATATATCCTTGATCAGGGAGAAATTGTGAGATTGATGCAGATTGATCAACCAGATCAGGAGTTTGACTCACCTTTAGATATGTTTGAAAAAACGTTGGAGCATGAGAGATTTATTACGAAATGTATTAATGAACTAGTTGATATTGCTATACAAGAAAAAGATTATGCAACTCATACTTTTCTGCAGTGGTTTATTACAGAACAGGTAGAGGAGGAAGCCAGTGTGGGTGAAATTCTTGATCAGCTTAAACTTGTTCAGAATTCTGGCAACGGATTGTTTATGATTGATAAAGAGTTGGGTCAAAGAACTTTTAATGCTACAGAGCTTGCAGGTGATAATTAATCCCGAATCCAAACTCCCGTATGACAGTGGCTTGATAGCCAAATCAACCAATAAGGACTTTTGGGACGGGGGACATACTAACTATGAAGTTTTAAAGCTTATTGCTACTTCGGTCCTCTGTTCCATTCTTAATTCATTAC
>NZ_JAQNCS010000019.1:0-38001 GCF_049472655.1 Deferribacter abyssi | reverse complement strand
TAGGATAAAATTAAGATTGAATAAGGAGATTATTTATTTATAATTAATTAGCTAGATTAAGCACTACAAATAAAAAGGAGGATGTCATGAAGTATGTAAAAAATGTTTTAAGTTTTATGTTGGCACTAATGTTTTCTTTAACCGTGTTTGCTGGAAATGTTAAGCTTGATTTAAATGCTATTTATGGTGCTACCAGTTTTCATACTCAGGGAGCGATGGAATTTGCTAAATTGGTGGAAAAATACTCTAATGGTAGCGTGAAAATAATTGTTCATCCTGGTGGAAGTTTGGGGTTTAAAGGCCCAGAGCTTCTAAAAGCTGTAAAAGATGCTCAAGTTCCTATGTCTGATATTCTGATGGGTGTTGTTGCAGGTAGTGAACATGTTTTTGGAATAAGTTCATTACCAAGACTTGTTTCAAACTTTAAAGAAGCAAGAGCTTTATATGAAGATTGTAAGCCGCTCTATGAAAAAGCTGCATTGAAATGGAATCAAAAGTTTTTATATGCTGCTCCATGGCCACCAAGTGGTTTGGTTACCAAAAAAGAAATAAAAAGTGTTGCTGATTTAAAAGGGCTTAAAACAAGGACTTACGACAAGAACGGTGCAAAGTTTTTGAGAGAGCTTGGTGGGTCTCCTGTATCAATGCCATGGGGAGAGGTTTACTCATCTCTCAGGACCGGAGTAATTGATTCTGTGTTAACTTCCACAGAATCTGCAAAAAATGGTAAATTCTGGGAAGTATTGAAATATTTTACAAATATTTACTATGCGTTTCCTCTCAATATGGTGACTATAAATCTTGACTACTGGAAGTCATTGTCAAAAGATCAGCAAAAAGCAATTTTGAAAGCAGCCAGAGAAATAGAAGAAAAACAATGGAAAAATTCAAAAGAAAGGTATTTTACTGCTGCTAAGATACTAGAAAAGCATGGAATGATTATAAATGATCCTACACCAGAATTAGTTACGGCTATGGATAAGGCTGCTAAAAAGATTATTGAAGAGTTTATGAAAAAAGCAAAAGGTAAAGAAAGAAAAGTTTTGGAAAAATATGTAAAATGAAAAGAATATTAAGAATCATTGAGACGGCATCGAATATCGGTGCCGTTTTTTCAGCAATTTTTATGATTTTAATTGTATGTTTGATAGCAGTAGAAATTTTTCTTAGGGCTTTGTTCAATACATCCACGTTGATAGCTGATGAATACAGCGCTTATATGTTTGTTTTTGTGGTAATGTTGGGCTTATCTTACACTTTTAAGGAAAAAAGCCATATAAGAATTACTATTATTACATCGAGATTGGGAGAAAAAGCTCGAAACTATCTTGAGACAGTAGTTCTTTTTGTTGTTTTGGCAATACTTGTTTTTTCCATATATCATTCTGCAATGATGGTGTATGACACTTATTCTTTGGATATGCGTGCGGATACAATAGCGGAAACGCCGCTTTATTTACCTCAAATAGCATTACCTATAGGATATACAATTTTTGCTTTGCAGGTTTTTGGCGAAATTTTGAAAAAATTTATTAAAGAGGATGGTAAATGATCTCTGATCCACTAATACTTTCCTTTATTATGTTTGGTATCATGTTTTTGTTTTTGCTTAGTGGCTTATGGATAGGATTTTCTCTTTTTGCTGCAGCTATCGCTGGGATGTTGCTTTACAAGTTTAATTTGCCACCCACTATCTCTGTTTGGCACAAAATTGGAGCGTTGATTGCAAATTCTGTATGGAACAGTTTGGATTCTTGGTCTTTGACTGCACTACCTTTGTTTATTTTGATGGGTGAGGTGTTATACAGGACTGCTATTTCTACAAAGCTGTTGAATGGATTATTACCATGGCTTACAAAGGTGCCAGGAAAATTACTTCATATAAATGTTGTAGCATGTTCACTGTTTGCAGCAGTTTCAGGCTCAAGTGCAGCTACTACAGCTACAGTGGGAAAGATTACGTTGGATGAACTTTCAAAGAGAGGATATGATAAAAATCTTGCATTGGGTTCTCTTGCCGGGGCTGGGACTCTTGGTTTTCTTATTCCACCAAGTTTAATTATGATTATTTATGGTGTGCTTTCTGACACATCTATCGGTAAGCTTTTTGTAGGTGGTGTTATACCTGGCTTAATGCTTGCTGGTATGTATTCTTCATACATAATTATTGTTTCTTTGTTAAAGCCAAATGTGGTTCCTAAAGACGATGAAAAATTTTCTTTTAAAGAAAAAATTAAACGATCAAAAGAAATATTTCCTGTTTTATTTCTTGTTTTTATAGTGTTAGGTGGTATTTATCTTGGTTTTACAACACCCACTGAAGCAGCTGCCATAGGTGTATTAGGTGCTTATTTGCTTGCCATATTGTTTAAAAACCTAACATGGGAAAACTTTAAGATTTCTCTTTTAAGTGCTGTCAAGACAACCTGTATGATTTCGTTTATAATAATGGGTGCTGCGTTTTTATCACAGGTAGTTGGTTTTGTGGGAATAGCTAGAGCGTTGAGTGAATATATTGCAGGCTTAAATTTGTCACCTTATGTTTTGATTTTTGTTGTGGGATTGATGTATATCTTTTTAGGGATGATTTTGGACGGAATTTCCATGGTAGTTATGACTCTACCCATTGTATTACCCATTGTTACTTTGGCCGGGTTTAAGCCATTATGGTTTGGTATATTTTTAGTATTCATGGTGGAGTTGGCTCAGATTACACCACCTGTAGGTTTTAGTCTTTTTGTAATTCAGGGAATATCAGGTGAGGATATATCTAAAATCTTAAAGGCTACATTTCCATTTTTTCTTATAATGATAATCATGGTTGTTTTAATTACTATGTTTCCAGAGATTGTATTTTATCTTCCTCAAAAAATGATTGAATAAATAAAATTTAAAAAGGGTGTTTTTTAATTTTGTTTTTGTTTTCTGTGGTGTTTGTTTTTAATTTTGCTATATTTTTTATCTTTTAAATATAAATTATATTGCATAATAGCTGTTAATAAAAACATGATAATCAAAAAGAGCTGATGAGTTTTCATTTTTACCTCCTTCATCTTTTTTATATTTATATGATTATTAATGGTTAAAAAAATTCAAAATTTTATAAAAAAACACGCTTTTTCTTTGTTGTTGAAGGTGCAAAACGACGAAGTAAGCCAATATTACCAATATGTTAAACATATAGTTATGCATTGGTAACTTCGTTGAATAAATAAATTTTTCAATGTTCCAATAATGAACATTGATTGTTGAACTTAGAACAATATTGATAAATCCTATAAATGAATTTATAGTGCGTTTATGAATAAAAAATATATTTTTATTGCTTCTTTTGTGACTGTTATGACATTTTCGGCTCTTTATGCCCCTCAACCTTTATTGCCTGTTTTTTCTGAAGAGTTTTGCATCACTTCAGATAAATCATCACTGTTGATTACGATTACCTTGATTCCTCTAGCCATTGCGCCTCTATTTTATGGTTATATCTTAGAGAAATTTTCTGCGAAGAAACTACTACTAGTTGCAACTTTTTTGCTAGCTTTTAGTGAGTTGATAGTTTATTTTGCATCTGATTTTACAATAATTCTTTTGGCTAGATTGATTCAAGGTCTTATTATTCCAGCAATTCTCACTGCATTAATGACTTATATTTCTTTGATTTCAAGTTTTGATTCTGTTCAAAGAGTAATGTCTATTTATATAGCAAGTACTATTATGGGGGGGTTTTTTGGGAGATTTATTGCGGGATTAATATCAAGTATATTTGGATGGCGTTATGTGTTTTTATTTTTAAGTATGAGCCTAATTTTTTCATCTTTTTTGATTCTTAAACTAAAAAAAGATGAAAAAGTCAAGGTAAACAAAATTAATTTGTCAGTCTTTAAAGATGTTTTATCTAATAAGATATTTTTATACTATTATTTTTCGATTTTTTGTGTATTTTTTGTGTTTGCAGCACTATTGAATGCTTTGCCTTTTCGTATGAAAGAGATATCTACAAATATTGGTGAATTTAAAACTGGGGTAATGTATAGTGGTTATATGCTTGGAATTGTAGCTTCATTAAATTCTACTAAAATTATCAAAGTATTTAAAGGTTCAGTCAGAAATGCAGCCCTTGCAGGAGCTACACTTTATTTTGTTTCATTGCTTATATTATCGATAGAAAGTATTATAATATTTTTTATAGGTATGTTTTTTTTCTGCGGTGGTATGTTTACGGTTCATTCTCTTGTCTCAGGATTTTTAAACAAGTTATCTGATGATCATAAAGGTGTGGTAAATGGATTGTATGTATCATTCTACTATTTAGGTGGAAGTATTGGATCTTTTTTACCAATTTTAGTTTATAGACATTATGGGTGGTACGTTTTATTAATCACACTAGGATGTATAATATTATTGGCAAAATTTTTTATAAAACAATGCTGATAAAAAATTGCATATTGTATACAAAAAAGTCTTTACAAACAAAAATCAAAATATTAATATATTAAAAAGTATAGATAATAGAGGTTGATTTTGATTGATTTTAGTGATTTGAAAAATGTTTTGCTTAAAGGAAATGTCGAAGATCTTCCACTTAGGAGTATAAATCCCGATCAGTTAGGACTTGAAAGTTTATCGTCTGTTTTTTTCTTTTTATCTCTTTGCTATCGATATCCAGATAAAGAAATATATGAGAGGATAAAAGAAATATTACCTGTTTTTCAGGATTTTTTAGAAGATTATGTAGGGAATTTACCTGAGTTGCCAGATCAGGTAGATATGGAAGCTGAGTATGTAAGACTTTTTGTATCAAATTATGGTGGTGTTGTCGCTGTGCCTTACGCTTCATATTATCTGGAAGAGGAAAAGTTATTAATGGGCGAAACTACTGTTGCATTAAGAGATATGATGAACAATGAGGGTTTTATCTTAAGAGAAGATATAAAAGAGGTAGTGGATCACATACATATTATATTGGAATTTTGTTCTGGTCTTATAAATAAAATTATTGATATGAAAAAAAAGAATGAAAATTTTATAAATACACTTGCTACGCTTTTTACCATCTTGTACAATTATATTGGTAAGTATGTAGTTGAGTTTTCAGACAAGGTAATAGAAGGTTCTAATTTGGCTTTTTATAAAGATGTTTCTATAGCATTAAAAGGATTGTTTTTGGAGTTAGATGAGATATTTGCAGAAATTTTTGATTTATAAGTAAGAGTTTTTTGATTGTAATAAAAAGATAAAAATGGCTTTTTTAAAGCCGTAAAATAAGGAGGTTGCTATGAAAAAAGTATTTGTATCGATGCTAGTTGTTGCACTAATTGCTGTTTTTGCAACTACTGCTGTTTTTGCAAAACCAAACACAAGAAAAGGCAAAAGAGTTTGGAAGAAAAACTGTCGTCTTGCATGCCATGATGGTTCAAAAGCTGATGCACCAGCTCTTAGTCCAGTGAGCAAGACCCAGGCTCAGTGGAAAGCTTTGTTACCAAAGATTAAAAAGTGTGCAGCAAACAGATCTGCAAAAAAACTTAGTGACAAAGATATTGAGAACATGTTTCAGTATCTTTACGATCATGCTCTTGATTCTGACCAGCCAGAAACTTGTGGTTAATATTTGAAAGAGGCAGAGCAATGCTCTGTCTCTTTTGTCATATTTAGAATCCTACTAGAAGGGTAGTTTATTAAAAGGAGGTTGATTATGAAAAAGTTTTTAGCAGTTTTATTGGGAGTGTTCTTTGTAGCATCCTTTGCTTTTGCTCAGGATGTAGACCTTGAGCAGCTTAAGAAACAGATTGCTGATTTGCAAGCACAAGTTGATCAGATGAGCAAATTTGTAAATCAAAACACCAGACACACAGCCACTGATAAGCTTTCCATCAGCGCAGAATTCATGACAAGATTTGACAGCATCCAATACAAAGATGTAAGAGCACTTCCAGCTTTTGCAAGCGACATGATGAGTTTATGGTTAGCTGATAGTTTATCTCAAGGAGATGGAACTGTTGATGGAACACTGAGTACTAATTCAAATGGTACATGGGATACACAAGATCCATATAACCTTAGTACGGGAACATCTGATGGCTTTAATGATACTTTTTTTGCTGCTTACGGTGCTGATTTTGCACAACTTCTTGCTGCTCTAGGCTATCCTATGAATGCGGCAACATTTGATATGTTAACAAATATGTTTGCAGATAGACAGTTAAGTGCTAATGAAGTTAAAATTATTCAAACCATGTTTAAAGCTATAAAGCCACGTAAATATGATGCAAACAATGATTATATGTTGACTGAAAGGTTAAGACTTCGTTTGAAATCTAAAGTAAATGAGCATCTTTCTTTTACTGGTCGTCTTGTTATGTATAAAACATTTGGTGATTCCACACCAATTCATTTCTTCAATGGTACTATGAGCAGTATATTTATGGACAGTAATTCTGCTCAGTATCCAACAGATGACAGTATAAGAGTGGAAAGAGCTTATTTTGTATATAAAAACAGTATTGGTGATGTTCACTGGCACTTCTCCTTTGGTAGAAGACCTGCAGCATACGGTTATGGTATGGAAAACCATGAGAATGCAGTGCTTGGTGGTTCTCCTGTAGCTTCTATTATTCAGATGAATTTTGATGGTGGTTCACTGGGATTTAACCTTGAAGATGTTACAGGAATTCCTGGGCTTAATATTAAATTTTGCTATGGTCAAGGGTTTGAAGGGCAATATGGTACACTCAATTCTTTGAATTCTCAGGCTGATGTAAATGATGTTCATTTCTTTGGTGTAATTGCTAAGCTTTTTGATAATGATGAATACAAAATATTGTATAATTATGCTCACGGGTTTGGTTTAACAGATGGTTTTATTGGATTAACAGTTATGCCATTTTATGTGACAGGTAATGATTATAATTTAGATGGAAAATATGATACATATACCCTTGTACCAAATTATGGTGGTTTTGTATCACGTGTAGAGCCAATGAGTGAAGTGGGTAACATCGATCTTCATACACTCATGGTTGAAGGTATTACATATGACTTTAGCTGGTTTGCATCATACTCCATGAGTAAGACTGACCCAACAGGACGTAGTGAAAATCCAATGTATCAATTTATGGGAATGGACAAAATGATGGATGGTACTGGTCACATGATATGGGTAGGTGTTATGACTCCTGAGCTTCCTTTTACTGGTGGTAAATTAGGAGTGGAATACAACCATGGTAGCAAATACTGGCAGCCATTTATGAATACATGGGATGCTCAAAAGCTTGCAACCCGTGGTGATGTTTACGAAGTATACTATCATCAGCCTATTGTTGGTAACAGATTCTTCGCTACTCTTGGATTTATTTACTATGATTATGAATACACAAATAGTGGTAACTACCTTGGTGAGCCTGTGAAAATAGAGGATGCTACTGCATTCAATACAATGATGCCTGTTGTTGATAAAGTAGAGCAGTTCTATCTTAAAGCTACTTACAGATTCTAATGCTCCTGTAGGTTGTTATAATAGAAATAGATATAGGCCGGGATTTCCCGGCCTTTTTTTGTCATTCAAAGCGTTAGCGAAGATTATAAACCTTATCCTTTACTGTCATTCTGAATGAAATGAAGAATTTCAAAAAAAATTGGTAACATTAAAATGTTAAGAATTCCTTCGGTCAGTATCGTTCCCACAGGATGACAAATGCAAGTCACTTAGCTAAGGATAACACAATAAGAACCGTGATATGAAACGCGTGATGTATGACTGAAAAAAAATGGGAGCGGTAGCTCCCGAAAATTTATTTTAGACCCATCAATTCCTTGGCTTTTTCTTCTGATTTTTCAAGAATTTGTTTGTGAAGGCTGTTCCCATGAGAATCCATGGTTACAACAACAGGGAAGTCTTCTACTTCGATTACCCAAAATGCTTCAGGTGTACCAAACTCTTCTAACTTGAAAACTTCTTTAACTTTAATCACTTTCTTTGCAATAAGTGAACCAGCTCCACCAACAGCATGGAAATAAACTGCACCACACTTTTTCAAACCTTCAGCAGTTTTTGGTCCCATACCACCTTTACCAATAACACCTCTAACCTGATATTCACAGATTACATCGGCCTGATAAGGTTCTTCTCTTGATGATGTTGTAGGGCCAGCAGCAACAAATTCCCAACTACCATCATCGTTTTTCTTAACAACAGGCCCACAGTGGTAAATTACAGAATCTTTTAAATATTCTCTGATAAAATCAGGTTTTTCTTCCACCATCAATTTATGTGCTTGATCTCTAGCAGTTACGATTGTACCTGATAAAAGGACTTCATCGCCCACTTTTAATTTTCTTATTTCTTCTTCACTTATTGGTGTAGTTAATTTAATCGGCATAAGTCACCTCGCCATCTTTTATGGTTAAAGATTTTCTCCTGTAAGCCCAACACATGTAAGAAATTGCTACATAATAAGTAGCAGGATGTCTATGCTGAGCGTCTATGTGGACACCCAAGACAGTTGTTTTTCCTCCAAAACCCATAGGACCGATACCAAGTTCATTCAGTTCTTTGTATAGTTCTTCTTCAAGCTTTGCAATTTCTGGGTTTGGATTTTTTTCGTTAAGCTTTCTGAAAAATTGTTCTTTTGAAAGAGCATAAGATGTTACTCTGTCGCCACCAATTCCTACTCCTATTGTTCCAGGTGCGCAACCAAATCCCTGAGCTTTAACCACAGCATCAATTATAACTTTTTTAACACCTTTCAAGTCTCTACCGGCTTTCAGATTTGAATCTGGGAGTTTGTATTGAATACCAACGTTTTCACTACCGCCACCTTTGAGCATAAGTCTAATTCTTACTTCATCCTTATCCCATTGATGGAAATGGATATAAGGGGCATTTTTTCCAATATTGTTGCCTGAATTTTTCCCAGTAATAGGATCTACAGCATTTGGTCTAAGATATTGTTTTTTAGTAGCTTCTGCAGCAGCCCATTCAATGGCTTCACGATAAGTTTTTTCAGCGTGGCCAACAGGAAAATCGATGTAGAATATCAAAGCACCAGTGTCTTGACAAATTGGTGTGGAATTTTTTCTAGCAAGTTCTACATTTTCGAGGATTGTTTTAAAAACACTTTTTGCAGGTGTCCCCTCATCCTCTCTTTCGTAAGCTTTTTTTAAGGCATCTTCAATATCGGGGGGTAAATCAGTTGCAGCTCTCCTAATTAGTTCTAATACTGCTTCTTTTAATTCCATAATCACCCTCACATATGAGATTTTATAAGATAATACATTTTTCTTATGGCATAAAATATCTTTAAAGTCAACTGTATATTGTATACACTTAAATAGTGTTTTATTTTTAACTGCTTTAGAAAGTTGTTATATTGCTTGAGTACTAATTGAAAAGAATGATAAGTTGCCTAAAGATCTTTGAATAACTAAAGAATATAAAAATACGTTTTAGCAAATTGACAAAGTATCAAAAAAATAGTATACAGTATACAAAATTTCTTGTGAGGGGTGAATTATGCTAGATAAGTACATGGAACATGTGAAGGAGCGTGAATCATTAGGGATACCACCATTGCCATTATCTCCTGAACTAACTGAAGAAGTATGCAGACTTTTAGAAAATCCTCCTGAAGATAAAAAAGATTTATTACTTCATTTAATTACAGACAGAGTAGCTCCCGGAGTAGATCCTGCTGCTAAAGTGAAAGCTGAATGGTTATATAAGGTAGCAAAAGGTGAAAAGTCATCTCCTGTTGTTTCAAAGGAAGATGCTGTATTTTTACTTGGGACAATGATTGGTGGTTATAATGTTGGTTATCTTATTGACTTGTTAAATGATGATGAGCTTGCTTCTAAAGCGGCTGAAGCACTTAAAAACACTATTTTAGTGTATGATGCTTTTGATAAAATTGTTGAAATGTCAAAAGATAATAAGTATGCAAAAGAAGTATTAGAATCATGGGCTAATGGTGAATGGTTTACAAATAAACCAGGGTTTCCTGATGAGATTAAGGTTAAGGTTTTTAAGGTTGATGGAGAAATCAATACTGATGATTTTTCTCCTGCAAAACATGCATGGAGTAGGCCAGATATTCCGCTGCATGCTCTCAGCATGGGTGAAACAAGATTCCCAGGAGGGATAGAAACTATTAAGCAGTTTCGTGAAGAAGGGTATAAAGTGGCATTTGTTGGGGACGTGGTTGGTACAGGCTCTTCAAGAAAGTCCGCTTGTAATTCTTTGATGTGGCATATTGGGGAAGATATTCCTTATGTACCAAATAAAAGAAGAGGCGGAATTGTAATCGGTGGTCTGATTGCTCCTATTTTCTTTAATACTACCCAGGATTCTGGTGGTCTTCCTATCATGTGTGATGTTTCAAAACTGAAAACTGGTGATGTGATAATTATTGATACTAAAAAAGGTGAGATAAGAAGCGAGAATGGAGATGTTTTATCTACATTTGAAATTAAGCCACCAACATTAAGAGATGAATTTAGAGCTGGTGGTAGATTAAATCTTATTATTGGTCGCTCACTTACAAACAAAGCAAGGGAAGTGTTAGGTCTTGGTGAAAGTGACTTGTTTATTAAGCCAGACAATCCTACACCTAAACCAAATCAAGGTTACACACTTGCTCAAAAGATTGTGGGTAAAGCATGTGGTTTACCAGGCGTGCTACCTGGAACAGCTTGTGAGCCGAAAATGACAACTGTAGGTTCTCAGGATACCACAGGTCCAATGACTGCTGATGAGTTAAAAGAGCTTGCTTGTTTAAAGTTTCAAACCGAGCTATTTATGCAGTCATTCTGTCATACGGCAGCTTATCCAAAACCTGCTGATGTTAAAATGCATCACACACTTCCTCAATTTATTGTGGAAAGGGGTGGTGTTGCACTTAAACCAGGAGATGGAGTTATTCATTCTTGGTTGAACAGGTTATTGTTGCCTGATACCGTTGGTACAGGTGGTGATTCTCATACAAGGTTTCCTATTGGTTTATCTTTCCCAGCAGGGTCGGGGCTTGTGGCGTTTGCAGGTGCGCTAGGTTTTATGCCTCTTGATATGCCTGAATCTGTGTTGGTTAAATTCAAGGGTGAATTAAATCCTGGAATTACTTTAAGAGATGTGGTAAACGCTATTCCATATTTTGCAATAAAACAAGGGCTTTTAACAGTAGAGAAGAAAGGTAAGAAAAATATATTCAATGGTAGAATTCTTGAAATGGAAGGTCTTCCAAATTTAACTGTGGAGCAGGCATTTGAATTGACAGATGCTTCAGCAGAAAGGTCAGCGGCAGGTGCTACAATTAAGCTTTCAGAAGAAAGTGTTGCTAATTTCTTACGTAGTAATATCGCATTGATGAAGAGGATGATTGAAGAAGGATATCAGGATGCTGATACTTTAAAGAGAAGAATAGAAGCATGCGAAAAGTGGCTTGAGAACCCTGTGCTTCTCGAAAGAGACGAAAATGCAGAGTATGCTGCAGTAATTGAGGTTGATTTGTCAGAGATTACTGAACCTATTGTTGCATGTCCAAATGATCCAGATGATGTGAAACTTTTGAGCGAAGTGGCCGGTGATAAGATTGATGAGGTGTTCATTGGTTCTTGTATGACAAATATTGGACATTTTAGAGCAGCTGGTAAAATATGGGAAGGTTGCAAAGAAGCACCTACAAGAATTTGGTTAACTCCACCAACAAAGATGGATAAAGCTCAATTGATGGAAGAGGGGTATTACTCAATTTATTCTGCAATTGGTGCAAGGACAGAAATTCCAGGATGTTCATTATGTATGGGTAACCAGGCGAGAGTTCGCTCTAAATCAACAGTGATTTCTACATCCACAAGAAACTTCGATAACAGAATGGGGGATGGTGCTAGAGTTTACCTTGGTTCTGCAGAGCTTGCTGCAGTAGCGGCTTTAAAAGGTAAATTGCCAACACCTGAAGAGTATTTTGAGGTCATAAAAGAAAAGTTAGAGCCTAAGAAGGACGAAGTATATAGATATTTAGAATTTCATAAGATGGGCGATTTCAAGTTAGATTACGCATAATATTTGATCTAATATTTTGTCCGGGAAAGTAAAAATAACTCCCGGACACCTTTTTTTGGGTATATTATAAAAAAAATCTATAACACATAATAGAAAATATTAAGAATGTGTGAGTTTAGAAGTTGTTAATGAATCAATCATAAGGTTAATAAATCATAATATTAAAATTTAAACAGAATGAATTTTTGATTATGAAGGTTGTAGTGTATTTAAAATAAGGTTTTCTTTGGGAAGCTCCTTATGTATTCAGAAAAGAGTAAATATTTTTTTATGCACTTTGATTCGTAAAAATAAATACTGTTTTAATATTAAGATATTCAATATATCTTGACTTTGTTAAGTAAATTATATATATTTGTATACAGTATACATAGAGTAAAGTAAAACTGTGTATTATAATTTGTGCCTTTATAGTTTTATAAGTATTAAGGCACTTTTAAAAAAGAATTGTGAGGAGTGGTTATGGCAGAAAAGAAACCAACAATTATTTGGACCGAAACAGATGAAGCACCTTATCTAGCAACTTTTTCACTTTTGCCTATCGTAAAAGCTTATTTGAAGCATGCAGATGTTGATGTTGAGGTGAGGGATATTTCTGTTGCCGGGAGGATTCTTGCAACATTTCCGGATTATTTAACTGATGAGCAGAAAGTTTCAGATGATTTGGCATATCTTGGTGAACTTGTTAATAAGCCTGAAGCTAATATTATCAAGTTGCCTAATATTAGTGCCTCGATTCCACAGCTCAAAGAGGCAATAGAAGAGCTTCAGAAACAAGGGTATAAAGTACCAGATTATCCTGAAGAGCCTGAAACTGAGGAAGAAAAGAAAATCCAGGAAAGATATGCTAAAGTGTTGGGTAGTGCCGTTAATCCTGTTTTAAGGCAAGGCAACTCTGATAGAAGAGCGCCTTTAGCTGTTAAGAAATATGCTCAAAAATATCCTACATCAATGGGGCTTCCATTAAAAGATTGGCCCGAGAATTCTAAATGTCATGTTTCATATATGGATGGTGGTGATTTTTATGAAAATGAAAAATCAGTGACAATTGAAAAAGAAACTGATGTGAAGATAGAGTTTGTTGATAAAGATGGTAATGTTAAAATTCTAAAAGAGCTTCATTTGCTTGAAGGTGAGGTTTTTGACGGTACTTTTATGAGTGCCAAAAAACTGCGTGAATTTTATGAAGAGCAAATAAAGGATGCAAAAGAAAAAGATGTTCTTTTATCTCTTCACCTGAAAGCTACAATGATGAAAGTTTCCGACCCGGTGCTTTTCGGTCATGCAGTTACTGTTTATTTTAAAGATGTTTTTGAAAAGTATGCTGATCTTTTTGAAGAAATAGGTGTTAATCCTAACAATGGATTAAGCGATGTCTATAAGAAGCTACAAAAGCTTCCTGAAGACAAAAGAAAAGAGATAGAAGATGCTATTCAGGATGTTTATAAGAAAAATCCTGCTCTTGCCATGGTTGATTCTGATAAAGGGATTACAAATCTTCATGTACCTAATGACATTATTATTGACGCATCTATGCCTGTGGTTGTTAGGGACGGTGGTAAAATGTGGGGTCCTGATGGCCAGTTACATGATACAAAAGCTATGATCCCTGACAGATGCTATGCTACTATGTATGCAGAAGTGATTGAAGATTGTAAGAAGAATGGTGCTTTTGACAGATCTACAATGGGAAGTGTTTCTAATGTTGGACTAATGGCTATGAAAGCCGAAGAATACGGTTCTCATGATAAAACATTCATTGCTCCAGATGATGGAACTATAAGGGTTGTAGATACTGATGGGAATGTACTTTTCGAGCATCAAGTGGAAAAAGGAGATATCTGGAGAGCATGTCAGGCAAAAGATGTTGCAATTAAAGACTGGGTAAAACTTGCAGTAAATAGAGCCAAGTTAAGCGGAGAGCCGATTGTGTTCTGGCTTGATAAGAACAGAGCTCATGATGCGCAGTTAATTGAAAAGGTTAATAAGTATCTTAAAGAATATGACTTAAGCGATGTTGAATATCATATTATGGCACCAAGAGAGGCGATGAGATTTACGTTAGAGAGAGTTAGAAAAGGGCTTAATACTATTTCTGTTACTGGTAATGTATTGAGAGATTATCTAACAGACCTATTCCCAATCTTAGAGCTTGGTACTAGTGCTAAGATGCTTTCAATTGTTCCTCTTCTTGCTGGTGGAGGATTGTTTGAAACTGGTGCAGGTGGATCTGCTCCAAAACATGTTCAGCAGTTTTTAAAAGAAGGGCATTTAAGATGGGATTCACTGGGTGAATTCACTGCTCTTGGTGCTTCTTTAGAACATATCTATAATCAGTACAAGAATAAAAAGGCAAAAGTGATGGCTGATGCTATAGATAAAGCGGTTGGTACTCTTCTTGAAAATCAGAAATGGCCAGGAAGAAAGGTTGGACAGTTAGATAATAGAGGTGAGCACTTTTATTTTGCAATGTATTGGGCTGAAGCTTTAGCAGAGCAGAGTGAAGATGCTGAATTAAAAGAAATTTTTACAAAAGTTGCTAACACTATGAAAAATAATGAAGAAAAGATTCTTAAAGAAATTATGGATGCTGAAGGGAATCCAGTTGATATTGGAGGATATTACCATCCAGATAAAGAAAGAATTTCTGCTGCAATGAGGCCAAGTGCGACTTTTAATGAAATCATTGATAATCTTTAGAAATATTAACCGGGCATAAACGCCCGGTTTGTATTGTATATAATCGGCATTATGCCAAAATAAAATTTAAAAGGGGGCTCATATGGCAACATTTAAAAGACCAAAGATAGCATTAATAGGTGGTGGTCAGATTGGTGGTGTTTTAGCTCAACTTTGTGCTTTAAGAGAGCTTGGTGATGTTGTGATGTATGACATCGTTGAAGATATGCCACAAGGTAAATGTCTTGATATCGCTGAAGCTTCAAGGGTTGATGGTTTTGATGTAGAAGTAAAAGGTACTAACGATTATAAAGATATCGAAGGTGCAGATATTTGTATTGTTACTGCAGGTCTTCCAAGAAAGCCAGGGATGAGCAGAGATGACTTGCTTACTACAAATGCAAATATTATTAAAACTGTTGCTGAAAATATCAAAAAGTATGCGCCAGATTCTCATGTAATTGTTATTTCAAACCCTCTTGACGCAATGGTAACATTGATGAGAGAGGTAACAGGTTTTCCTCACAATAGGGTATACGGTCAAGCTGGTGTTCTCGATTCGTCTCGTTTTGCATCATTCATTGCATGGGAACTTGGAGTATCAGTAAAAGATATCAATGCACTTGTTCTTGGTGGGCATGGTGATACTATGGTTCCTCTTGTGAGATATGCAAATGTAAATGGTATCCCAGTAATGGAGCTTCTTGAAAGGAAATATGGTGATGCTGCAAAAGCGAAAGAAGTTATGGATGCTATTGTTGAAAGGACAAGAAAGGCTGGTGGTGAAGTAGTAGCACTCCTTAAAAAAGGTTCTGCATTTTATTCTCCAGCTTCAAGTGCTATTGCTATGGCTGAAGCTGTTCTTAGAGACCAGAAAAGAGTTCTTCCTGTTTGTGCATGGTTGGATGGCGAATATGGTGTAAATGGTATGTACCTTGGTGTGCCAGCGGTTTTAGGTGCAAATGGTGTGGAAAAAGTTATAGAACTTTCTCTTAATGAAGAAGAGCAGGCAATGTTAGATAACTCTGTGAATGCAGTTAAGAAGCTTATTGAGGACATGAAAAGGCTTGGATTCTTATAAAATCGAAAAGGGGTGTTTAACACCCCGTTTTAAAAATAGCTCACCTTAAAAATTGCTTGAAAAATAGGGTGGAGAGGAGTATTACTGAATCAGCGTTCGGTAAAAAAATAAGAGGAAGGTGAGCTATGAATATTCATGAACACCAGGCCAAAGAAATCTTTAGAAAATATGGTGTACCAACCCCAAGAGGTTTTGTGGCATTCAAACCCGAGAATGCCGTTAAAGCTGCTCAACAGCTTGGCGGTGATTTAGATATCTGGGTTGTAAAGGCTCAGATTCATGCAGGTGGAAGAGGAAAAGCTGGTGGTGTCAAACTTGCAAAATCCACTGAAGAAGTTGGGCTTATTGCAAAACAGATGCTTGGTAATAAGCTTGTTACCCACCAGACTGGTCCAGAAGGAAAAGTTGTTCATAGGGTGTATGTTGAAGAAGGGGTTAATATTGAAAAGGAGTTCTATTTAGGAATGGTTTTAGATAGGTCTCTTGAAATGCCTGTTATGATGGCTTCTGCTGAAGGTGGTGTTGAAATTGAAGAGGTTGCTGCTAGAAGTCCTGAAAAAATAATAAAAGTGGCCATTAACCCTACAATCGGTTTTCAAGGGTTTCATGGAAGGAAGCTTGCGTTTGGTCTTGGATTGCCAAGGGAATTGGTAAATAAGTTTATCAGTTTTGCACAAGCTATTTACAATGTGTATATGGATTATGATGCTAACTTAATTGAAATAAATCCTCTTGTATTAACAAAAGAAGGTAAATTTATTGCACTTGATGCTAAAATGGGATTTGATGATAATGCACTTTATAGACAACCAGAAATTCTTGCTATGAGAGATTTAACTGAAGAAGAACCTACAGAGATAGAAGCTGCAAAATATGGTTTAAGCTACGTGAAGCTGGATGGTAATGTGGGTTGTATGGTTAATGGTGCAGGGCTAGCCATGGCTACAATGGATATTATAAAACATGAAGGAGGTCAGCCTGCAAACTTTCTTGATGTAGGTGGTGGAGCTAGTGCTGAAACTGTTGCAAAAGGCTTTGAAATAATCCTAAGAGATCCAAATGTTAAATCAATATTTGTAAATATATTCGGTGGTATAGTAAGATGTGATAGAGTGGCCAATGGTATTATTGAAGCAACAAAAGCTACCAAAGTGGATGTACCTGTTATTGTTAGATTAGATGGAACAAATGCTGAAGAGGCTGCTGAAATTCTTAAAAACTCTGGTATTAGACAACTTATACCTGCTACAGACCTTAAAGATGGTGCTAAAAAAGCTGTTGAAGCAGCAGAAAGGGGGTTGGCATGAGTATATTAGTAAATAAAGATACAAAGGTTATTGTTCAGGGGATTACTGGTAAAGAAGGTTCTTTCCACGCTGAGCAATGTATGGCATATGGTACTCAAATTGTTGGTGGAGTTACTCCTGGTAAGGGTGGTACTACTCATTTGGGTGTTCCTGTGTTTAACACTGTAGAGGAAGCTGTAAAAGCAACAGGGGCAACGGTTTCTTTAGTATTTGTGCCACCTGCATTTGTAGCTGATGCTATAATGGAAGCTGCTGATGCAGGAATTGAACTGATTGTTGCAATTACTGAAGGTACACCAGTAAAAGATATGATGTATGCGAAAGAATATTTGAAACATAGAAAAGTGAAAATGATTGGTCCTAATTGTCCTGGAATCATTACCCCTGAAGAGTGTAAAATAGGTATTATGCCAGGTTTTATTTTCAAAAAAGGTCCAGTTGGACTTATTTCTAAGTCTGGTACTCTTACATATGAAGCAAGTAATCAAATTGTAAAGAAAGGGTTAGGGATTTCAACCGCTGTCGGTATCGGTGGTGATCCTATTATTGGTTTAAGCTATAATGAGTTGCTTCAACTGTTTGAAGAGGATCCAGAAACTAAAGCTATAGTTATGATTGGTGAGATTGGTGGCGATCTTGAAATTCAAGCTGCTAAATATATCAAAGAAAATATTACAAAGCCTGTTGTAGCATTTATTGCTGGTCAAACTGCTCCTAAAGGTAAAAGAATGGGGCATGCCGGTGCTATTATTTCTGGTAGTAAAGGTACAGCTAAAGAGAAAATGGATGCGTTGACTGAAGCAGGTGTTCATGTTGTTGTGAGCCCTGCAGAAATAGGTGAAACTGTTGCTAAAGTTTTAAGTAATTAGAACAAGGAGAGGTAAATGGCAAAAGCTGAAAGAATAGAAATCAATACTAAATGGTGTAAAGGTTGTGAGATTTGTGTTGAGCTTTGTCCTACAGGATGTTTAGAAATGAGAGATTTTAAAGTTTCTGTTAAAGATCTAGATAAATGTATTGCTTGTATGCAGTGTGAATTAAGATGTCCAGATTTTGCAATAGTTGTTTATAAGAAAGAACAATAATTTAGGAGGCTTTGAAAGTGGCTAAAAATGTACAATTTATGATGGGTAATCATGCTGTAGCTGAAGGTGCGTTGTATGCTGGTTGCCGTTTCTATGGTGGTTATCCAATTACACCTTCAACAGAAATTGCAGAAAGAATGGCTGAGAGATTACCACAGGTAGGTGGTAGGTTTATACAAATGGAAGATGAGATTGCTGCTATGGCATCAGTAATTGGTGCTTCACTTGCAGGGGCTAAAGTATTGACTGCTACAAGTGGTCCTGGTTTTTCGTTAAAACAAGAGAATCTTGGATTTGCAGCACTTTGTGAAATACCAGTTGTTGTTGTGGATGTAATGAGAGGTGGACCATCTACAGGTATGCCCACAGGTCCGAGCCAATCTGATATTATGCAGGCAAAGTGGGGGACACACGGAGATCACCCAATAATTGCTGTAACCCCTGCTTCTGTGCAAGAGCAATTTAACGAGACAGTTAGAGCTTTCAATTTGGCTGAGAAATATAGATGTCCAGTGCTGATTCTAACAGATGCTATTATTGGGCAGATGATGGAATCTCTTGTTATTCCAGAACCAGGTGAACTTGAAGTTATTGACAGGCTTCAGCCTGATTGTTCACCTGAAGAATATTTACCTTATGATATGGATAAGGATATTAATCCGATGCCACCATTTGGCTCAGGATATAGATATCATGTAACAGGGTTGCATCATGATGAAACAGGTTTTCCAACTAATGATCCTGTACTTCACACCAAAAATACAAAAAGATTAATTGAAAAATTAGAGAAAAATTATGACGATATTGTGAAAGTTGAGGAATATTACTGCGATGATGCTGATATTCTTGTTTTTGCAATTGGTGTAACTGCTAGATCTGCAAAAGATGCAGTGCTACAAGCAAGAGAGCAGGGAATTAAAGCTGGGCTTGTTAGGCCACTTACTATATGGCCATTCCCTGACAAGCATCTTGATAAACTTATTAGTGCTAATAATGTTAAAGGGATTGTTGTGCCTGAAATGAACCTTGGACAAATGAAATTTGAGGTAGAAAGAGTCGCTAAAGGTCGTTGTGAAGTGGAAGGCTTATATAGCTTAATGCTTGATCCAATATTGCCTTCTGAGATCTTAGAGAAAATTAGGAGGTTTGCTTAAATGGCTTACGATTACAGTAGATTTTTAAGAAATGAGAAGCTTCCTCATATATGGTGTCCTGGTTGTACTTATGGTATTGTGTTAAAATCATTTATTAGGGCTATTGATAGTCTTGGGTGGGATAAAAATGATATTGTTGTAACATCTGGTATTGGCTGTTGTAGTAGACTGCCTGGCTATGTAGATTTTAACACACTCCATACAACACACGGTCGTTCAATTGCTTTTGCAACAGGTGTTAAGATTGCAAATCCAAAATTGAAAGTTATAGCTCTTGGTGGTGATGGTGATATGACTGCCATTGGTGGTAATCACTTTATTCATGCGTGCAGAAGGAATATTGATATTACTGTATTGGTTTTCAATAATAATATTTACGGTATGACTGGTGCTCAATACTCACCTACTACACCTAAAGGAGCTTGGGCAACCACTGCACCATATGGTATGCCTGAAAACAATTTTGATATTGTGAATTTAGCTATTGGATCTGGTGCGTCATTTGTTGCTAGAAGTACTGCTTACCATGCTACCCATTGTGAAAAAATGATTAAAGAAGCATTGTTACATAAAGGATTAAGTGTTGTAGAAATTATTAATGCTTGTCCAACTGGTTTTGGTAGGAAAAACAAATTTAAATCTCCTACATCCATGTTATTGTGGATGAAGGACAAAGCTGTACAAAAAGCCAAGGCTGAAAAAATGAGTCCAGAAGAGCTTTCTGATAAATTTGTAATTGGTGTACTTCACAAAGAAGAAAAACCTGAATTTATCGAAAGTTATGATGCTACAGTTGGATTAAATAAAGGAGAGTAACAATGGCAAGAATAGATATAAGATTAAGTGGATCTGGTGGACAGGGTATGATCACATCTGGTGCAATCCTTGGGATTGCAGCGGTTTATGATGGTAAAAATGCAGTTCAAACTAAGTCTTACGGACCTGAAGCAAGAGGTGGTGCAGCAAGGGCTGAAGTTGTTATCAGTGAAGAAGAGATTAATTATGTTAAAGTAATTGATGCTGATATTTTAGTTGCTTTAACTCAAGAAGCTGCAGATAAGTTTTCAGAGGCAGTTAAAGAAGGTGGAATTGTTATTGTTGATGAACTTATGGTTAAAAATCCACCAAAGGGTAATTTTAAGCTATATACTTTGCCAATTATTAAAACAGCTGCTGAAAAAGTAGGTAAATCTCTTGTGGCTAATATTGTAACATTGGGTGCTCTCAATGAAATTTCTAAAGTTGTATCATTTGAATCACTAGAGAAAGCAGTTTTAAGTAAGGTACCAAAAGGTACAGAAGAGTTAAATAAAAAAGCTTTGATAGCTGGACAGGAAATTGCAAAGGCTGTCTTATAATATGCAGTTGAGCATTAGTTGCCACATATATTGTGGCAGCTAATGCTTATTATTATAAGTCATAAAAATAAAATCTAAGTGTTACTCATTTAATATTCAAAGTTGCTAAAATAACTTATGTATAAAAGAAAAAATTCTATGTATTATCTTAGTATTAAAAGGCAAAAATAGAGGAAAAATATGAATGTGAAGAAAAGTATAGAGTATAAAAAATGTGTTTTTTTAGCTTCAAGGCGTGCTATGCTGGAGAATGAACTACTATTAAAAGATTTTGTACAAGAATTTGTTCCAGAAAATTATACATTAAATGAAATTAAAGAGTTTAATGAGTTTTTAGAAAAAATTTTTGATAATGATTTATTTGACGTAATATTTGGTATTAAACCAGCCAGTTTTTATTCTAGTAAATATCCTGGAAGGTTTTTAGCTGATATTGAAAACTTCGCATATGAGAACAATAGAATTTTAAAGATTAAAAATAAAATTAAAAGATGATAAAAAGAAAGCGGGCTTCAAGCCCGCTTTCTTAATAGTTTCTATTCATTAACATCCTTCTGATTTCTACAATAGCTTTTGTAGGATTCAGTTCTTTAGGGCATGCTTCAACGCAATTATAGATAGTATGACATCTCCATACACCATGTTTATCGTTTAGTATAGGTAATCTTTCATCAGCACCTTCATCCCTTGAGTCAGCTAAGTATCTCCATGCTCTTAAGAATGCATTTGGTCCAAGGTAATCTTTATCAGCCCAATATGATGGACATGATGATGAACAACAACCGCAAAGAATGCACTCATAAAGTCCATCAAGCTTTTTCCTATCTTCAGGTGATTGATAGTATTCTTTATCAGGTGTTGGAGATTTTCTGATTAAATATGGTTTTACTGTAATAAATTTATTAAAAAAGTCTGTTACATCTACAACAAGATCTCTCATCACAGGCATTCCAGGTAATGGCTGTATTACAATATGGTCAGTACCCAAATCTTCAATTTTTGTAATACATGAGAGCATATTAACACCGTTAACATTTATACCATCGGAGCCACAGACTCCTTCTCTACATGATCTCCTAAATGCAAGTGTAGGATCTTGTTCCCATTTAATTTGATTCAGACCTTCTAATATTAGCATACCTTTTCTACGTATTTCAACTTTATATGATTGATAGTATGGTTCTTTATCTTTTTCAGGGTCGTATCTAAATATTTCAAAAGTTACATATTTGCTCATAATCATCGCCCCCTATTAATATACTCTTGGTTTTGGTGGGAATGGATCCACTGTTAATGGTTTCATTCTTACTGGACGGTATTTTATTTCAACATTGCGACCTTCAGGATCAGAATAAACTTCTGTATGTTTTAGGAAGTTTTCATCGTCTCTATCTGGATAGTCATCTCTATAATGACCACCACGTGATTCTTTTCTTTCTAGTGCAGCTTTTGTTATAGCTTTAGCAACTAATAACATATTATTAAGTTCAAGTGCTTCGATCAACTCAAGGTTATAAATGTTAGATTTATCATTTAATTTGAAATCGTCCATTTTGTTTTGTAATTCTTCAATTTTTTCTAGTGCATTGGTAAGAGATTCTTCTGTTCTAAAAACACTAACATTCATTTGC
Organism: Deferribacter abyssi; assembly: GCF_049472655.1. Taxonomy (NCBI): domain Bacteria; kingdom Pseudomonadati; phylum Deferribacterota; class Deferribacteres; order Deferribacterales; family Deferribacteraceae; genus Deferribacter; species Deferribacter abyssi. The sequence goes on along the minus strand of NZ_JAQNCS010000019.1, from coordinate 15,657 downwards.
ATAGTTTCAATTAACTCATTGTAAATTGGTCCAAATGTGTACTTACCATTTGCATTAGCAAATTTTTGTAAAATTTTTATGCCAAAATCACCAGCATTTTCTTTTAATGGCACTAGAGGGTTCTCTTTAGCCCATTTAGCAGCTTGTTCACCAGCTGTTCTACCAAAAACTACAAGGTCAAGAAGAGAATTTGTACCTAATCTGTTTGCACCATGAACTGATGCTGCCGCACATTCTCCAGCTGCAAAGAAACCTGGAACTAGTTCTTCAGGTTTATCCATAGTTCCAAGGACAACCTGTGTTAAGTAGTTAGTAGGGATACCACCGTTTTGATAGTGAGCAGTTGGTACGACAGGAATTGGTTCTTTTGTACAGTCTACACCTGCAAAGACTAGAGCAAGCTCGTGAATACCTGGTAATTTTTCCATGATAGCATCAGCACCTATATGATCAATTTTTAATAGAATATGATCTTTGTTAGGTCCAACACCACGTCCAGCTAATATTTCTCTCATCATAGAACGGGATACTATGTCTCTTGGTGCAAGATCTTTAATTGTAGGTGCATATTTTTCCATAAATCTTTCGCCATTTGCATTTAAAAGATATCCACCCTCACCACGTACTCCTTCTGTGATAAGGTTCCCAGCTCCATAAATTCCTGTTGGGTGGAATTGTACAAATTCTGCATCACTCCATGTGAATCCAGCTCTCATTGCAAGAGCTAAACCATCTCCGGTATTTATGTGAGCATTTGAATTTGTTTTATAAACTCTACAGCTACCTCCTGTTGCGAAAACTATAGCTTTGGCATGGAAAATATGAAATCCTCCATTTTGGATATCCCAGCAAAGCACACCGTTTACGGCACCTTCGTTTGTTAAAAGCTCAAGTGCATAGAATTCACTAAAAAAATGTGTACCTTGAGCTACAGATTTCTCATATAATGTTTGAAGCATAGCATGACCTGTACGGTCTGCAGCATAACATGCTCTTTTTACTGGTCTTTTACCAAACTCTGCAGTATGACCTCCAAAAGGTCTTTGAGCAATTTTACCTTCAGGTGTCCTACTGAAAGGAAGACCAATGTGCTCAAGCTCTATAATCATTTCTGGAGCAAGTTTTGTCATATATTCGCATGCGTCTTGGTCAGCAAGGTAATCAGAACCTTTAACTGTGTCAAACATATGCCAATGCCAATGATCTTCCTCTAAATTACCAAGGGCAGCTGAGATGCCACCTTGTGCAGAAATTGTATGGCTTCTTGTTGGATATACTTCAGAAATAACAGCGGTTCTACAATATTGGGAAGCAACCTGTGCAGCGTTGAGACCTGCACCGCCTGCACCAACTATTACAACATCAAACTTATGATATTCTACTTTCACAGACATATCTTTTACCCCTCACAAAATTTTTTATAAAGATGAAACAACACTTAAAGCGAGAATAGCTAAAGTAATACCAACTATCCAATAAATAGCAAGAATAATAGCTCTCCAAATTGGGCTTGAAACATAGTCGTCTGTAATCATTTTGAAGCCATTCAAAGTGTGAAAAATACCAAATGCAAAAAGAGGTCCGAGAACAATTTTTTGAAGTCCCCATTCACCACTTTTTATCATGGAAAAGAAGTGTATAAAAATAACTAGGATAAGAATTACACCAGATATTCTTTGCATTAACCATTCAAAAACGCCTTTGTCGCTTGAACCCATGAACTTATACTGTTTCATACTGATTCCTCCTTATGAAAATATAGGTATAGCGCCTATGATAAATACTACTATTACTAAGAAAATAACAACCATAAACTGTTTTGCAAAGACTTCCTTTTCGGCTCCGTTTCCAAAGTCAAGCAGAACAATTCTAAAACCGTTAAATGCGTGATAAATGAATGTTAAAAAGACTACAGCTCTTACTCCTGCATTAGCCGTAATGCTGGTAAACCATTCAGCAACACCTGATTTGCCTAAAATATGAAAAATCAGGTAAAGGCCCAATATTACACCGGTTATTCTGTGTAGCAACCATGCTACCATTCCGGTGTGTTTACGATAAGAAACTTTTTTGGGATACACATACAGATCTTTTCTTGGCATCTTACACCCCTTTTTTATTTTAAGATACAAACGATGTTAAATTTAACTTGAAACTAACATAATTATTTTTGTTTGTCAATTAGATTGTATACAATATACATATAATGTTATTAGATAGTAGTTATAGAAAATGATAGTTGTTTAAGTTAGGAATATATAACTTCAAAAATTAAAACATTGTTTAAAATATGTTATTATGAAGCAGTTATATTTTATTTATTTTTTTATTGGGTTGTGCTAAATAATAGTTATGATCAATTATGTGCGTAGAAATTTTTTATTTTTATTATTTTCTGTTTTTATTTTGATATTTGAGGTAAGTAACAATATAGATAATAAATTAATAATGATTACAACTCTTTATTTGTTATTTTGTATTGTAACTATACAATATATTGATGATATAGATGAATATATTTTTCATATTATATTTATCATACTGTTAGGGTTTTTGACATATTTTTCGAAAACTGCTTTTTTATATTTTCAATGTTTGGCAATTGTGTTTTTATTTTTCCATTCAAAATTTTATTTTCTAAAATTGTTGTTTGTTATAGGATTATACGGATTTGATATTTATTTTTTAAATGTGGATTTTTATTCAGATTTCAGTTTTATATATATATCATTAATTATTTCAGCCTTGACTGCTAGGTATTTGTTTTTAAGTTTATATGATAAGATAAACGAATTATCTATAACAGATGATTTGACTGGCTTATTAAATCAAAAGGGGTTTCTTAAAAAGTTTGAAGATGAGTATTATAGGTCTGTTAGGTACAATAAAAACTTTACATTGATAATGCTAGATTCTGATGATCTTAAAAAAATAAACGATACATATGGTCATAAATATGGAACGCGTGTAATTCTTCTTATTGCAGAAGAAATTAAGAAAAATATTAGGAGAACAGATTTTGCCTGTAGGTATGGAGGTGATGAATTTATGATATGTCTTGTGGAGACTCCTATAGAAAATGGGATAAAATTAGCTGAACGATTAAAGGAATCTATTGCTATAAAACCGATTTTTACAGATAAAGGTAAAAATTTTAATATTACGGTAAGTGTAGGTATTGTGGGATACCCAGAAAGTTCTGAAAGAATTTATGAGCTTTTAGATATGGTTGACAAAGCTATGTATCAAGCGAAAAATAAAGGAAAAAATCAGGTTTGTTTTTTTGATTAAAAAATAATCGAGTAAAGAAATTTATGAAAAATAGTAAGTTGAATAAAAAATATATAGTTTACTACACAGAGTTTCCACAATATATTAATTGTAAAAAGTTCTTGACAATATGATGTTGAGTTTTTAAGAATTGAGTATAATTAATTGATAATTAAAATAAAAAATAGGATATATGGCAAGTTCTTAATATTGTAAAGAAAATGTTTTGTTTGAATTCAACAGTTTTTCCACAGGAGGTTGCTTATGATAAGCTTAAGCGAAGAATCAAGAAAGTATTTATTAGGTGTTGCACGAAGAAGTATAGAATATAAGTTTTGTAAAAAACTTTTTGAGCCTAAAGATATTCCACATGAGTTAAACTTTCAGTCAGGTTGTTTTGTATCTTTACATGATAAAAACAAAAATTTAAAAGGATGTATTGGTAATTTTAGGAATGATATAAATATTGTATTCAATGTAAGAGATATGGCTATAGAAGCTGCTTTTAATGATCCTAGATTTACATCTATAAGACAAGATGAACTTGAAAATATAAATATAGAAATTTCTGTTTTGACGCCAATGCAGCAGGTTAAGGATATAGAAGAAATCGTTGTAGGAAAAGATGGTTTATATGTTGTTAAAGGGTTTTTCAGTGGAGTTTTATTGCCTCAGGTGGCTGTGCAGCATGGATGGAACAAGTATGAGTTTTTATCATATACGTGTATGAAGGCTGGACTCCCTTTTGATGAATGGAAAAAGACAGATGTTAATATATATAAATTTCAAGCAATTATATTTGATGAAGTTTCATTAGGTTTGAAATAGGTCTTGAACTACTAAACAGTAAAAGTTCTTCTTTTTTATTTTTATCTGTTAGGTAGCCAGTAAAGAAAGCAGGAGATGTATCTGGAAACGATTTTATTAAACTGCCAATTATACTCCAGTAATGCAGATTGTTGTTAAGCAGTTTTATATTAAAAGATGAGAGGTTTGTTTTGTCGATTAATGTATTATCCATGTCAACTATATATGTTTTAAATTCTTTTTTATTACTACCTTGTAGTTTTAATGAAAAAGCATAAGGGAATGGAGGTGTAAAGTTGTAGAGTCCATTTGTTTCAACAAGATAGTCTGCGCTTTCAAATGTTTCGATCATGATTGGTAGTATTTCTGAAAAAAGATCCTTGTTTAAATAATAAAATGTTATTATTAGATTCATTTTATTGCTCCATAACGGCAAAAAAGTTTACAATATGTGCATCCAACACAGAGGGAACTATTTATAGAGATTTTTTTATTATCTGTTTCAAAAAGTGCTGGGCAGTTTGTTTTTTCTATACATTCAGGTGATTCGTTTTGTGAAAGACACTTACATTTTTTTTCTTTAATTGTTAAAGGTTTTTGCTTTGGGATATTTTCGCAAGAGTAAGGAAAAATAAAGTTAGATTGAGGTAATTTCTTTATTTTTTTTATTTTTGGTATAGATATGTAAGCTTCGTTTTGTGTATCTAATAAAAGTATTACTCTCTGATGCGGTTTTAACTCATTGACTAAATTGTGGTTTATTTCTGAAATGTTTCCTATGAAAATAGTGTCTTTTTGTAAAGATTTTAAAGTCAGGCCATAATACTCAGAAAATGATAAATGTTTTAAGTTAAACATATTGGAGACTATGTCACATTTTATACTGCTAAAAATAAACAAATTGTTATTTAATAACTCTTTAATACTGACAAAAGGACAACCTGGGCAAAGGTATTTTTTGACTGAAACATTTTCATGTGTAGGATGTATTTTCAAGTCAATTTTGAAGTTATAGTCGTGTAATAAATTTTCGAAAAAATAAAGTTCATTTTGAAACACTTTGATGATTTTTATTTTCTCAATATTGATTAAATAGTGATTTTTTATATGAGGAATTAGGTATGGTATGAAATCATAATTGTTATTATAAAATGAAATAGTATCAGGTACATTATGTGTTTTAATCTCTTGATTTAAAATTGTTTCTGCTAACTGAAAGTGTTCTAAAAGTTCTTCTCGAGTAGGTGAAATTAAATTGTTTAAGGTTAAATAAGGTTTGATAATTGTATGTTCTGGTTCTAGTTCAACATCTTTAGTAATGTTATTTAAGATCGATGGTGATATTACTACGTTGACAGGGAGTTTTGTCTCTGACGACAATTTATAGGCAATCATTAAATGCTTTGTCAATAAATTGATTTGTTTTATGAAAATTGTGGGTAATTGAATAGTATCAGGTAATGTCCTAGAAATGATTAAAAATGGACTATTAATCAAATAGATTTTTTTAATGTCAGGTATTTTATGATAAAAAGCGATGGTTTTAACCCCTGTAAGAGCAGATGAAATCAGGATTTTGAAAGAATTGAGTGTAGGCAATAGTGTTGTATTGTCAATTTCCAAAGGGAATAAGTTTTCTTTGTAAATTACTTCAAATCTTAATTCATTAATAAATTTATTAACTATTTCATTGGTGTTATGAAAAATTGTTTTCTTGTCAATCATTTATACCTCTTCAATGTTGCTTACCAAAAGATTCTATCAAATTAAATTTTTAATTCAACAATTATTTGAAAAAATGTCTAATGGTTAATATAAAAAACTTTATAATTTTTGCCTTTTATATTATAAAGTTTTGTCTGGAGGTGTTAGATGAGCTATGTAATGAACACTTATAATAGATATAAACTTGAATTTGTGAAAGGCGAAGGTTCATATCTTTTTGATAGAGAAGGGAATAGATACCTTGATTTTGCCTCAGGTATAGCTGTTACAAATCTTGGACATAGCAATAGTGAGATAAGTAAAGTTATTTGTGAGCAATCAAAAAAACTGTTACATACATCTAATCTTTACAAAATACCTTTTCAAGAGGAATTGGCAGAAATAATTTCAAAAAAAAGTTTTGGTGGCAAAGTGTTCTTTTGTAATTCTGGAGCAGAGGCTAATGAAGCTGCTATAAAATTGGCCAGAATTTATGGGAATAGAAAATATGAAGGCGTAAAATATAAAATAGTTACAATGACAAACTCTTTCCATGGGCGTACATTAGCTACTCTTTCTGCAACGGGTCAAGATAAAGTTAAAAAAGGTTTTGAACCAACATTAGATTTTTTTGTGTCAGTTCCTTTTAATAACTATGATGCTCTTTATGAGGTTGTTAAGAATGAGGATGTTGTGGCGGTGATGTTAGAGCCTATTCAAGGAGAGGGTGGTATTATAGCTGCAAATAGGACATATTTGCAAAAAGTGAGAGAGTTATGTAATAGAATGGATGTATTGTTAATTTTTGATGAAGTGCAAACGGGGGTAGGGAGGACAGGCTATTTATTTGCTTATCAAATTTATGGAATTGAACCAGATATAATGACGTTAGCAAAGGGGCTTGGCAATGGTATTCCTATTGGTGCTATGATAGCGAATGATAGATTTGCAACATATTTTACACCAGGAACTCATGCTTCAACTTTTGGTGGGAATTATTTAGCTTGTGCTGTTGGTAAAAAAGTTTTAGAGCTTATGGATGATCAATTGTTAGATGATGTAAAGAAGAAAGGGGTATATTTTAAACAAAAACTGAAAAAGATATTTGACGATAGAGGTGAAGTGAGAGGGGAAGGGTTATTAATTGGTGTATCTTTAAAAGGTGTTAAAAATACTGATTTTATAGATGAGTGTCATAATGAACATTTACTTTGTGTCCCTGCTGGTGATAATGTTGTTAGATTATATCCTCCTTTAATTGTAAGCTATGAGGAAATTGATGAGTGTATTAAGAAACTTAAGAATGTTATAGAAAGATTGTGGGGGTAATAGTGAAAAGAGATTTTTTAACATTAATCGATTTTAGTCCTAGTGAGTTGAAAGATATTATTTCTCTTGCTTTAAAATTAAAAGAAGAGAGGAAAAATGGTATTTTTAGAAAGTATATTGAAAATAAAAAAGTTGCATTGATTTTTGAAAAATCATCAACTAGGACAAGAGTTTCTTTTGAAGTTGGTGTGGTAGAAATGGGAGGTTATCCACTTTTTTTAAGTAAAAACGATATTCAGCTTGGTAGAGGAGAAAGTGTAAAAGATACTGCGAGGACACTGTCAAGATATGTAGATATGGTGATGATAAGAACTTTTGAACACACTAGGATAGAAGAGTTTGCAAAAAATGCCTTTGTACCAGTTATCAATGGGCTAACGAATGAATTTCATCCTTGCCAGGTGATGGCGGATATTATGACTATTTACGAGAAAATGGGGAAATACGACGGAGTTAAACTGGCTTATATAGGGGATGGTAACAACATGGCACACTCATTGATGATTGGTTGTGCAAAGTTTGGTATTGATATATCTATTGCAACGCCAGAACAGTATCAGTGTTTAACGGAAATTGTAGCTAAGGCAAAGGATATAGCTAATGAAACAGGTTCTATTGTTGAGACAACTTTTGATCCTTATGAAGCAGTAAAAAATGCTGATTTTATATATACTGATGTTTGGGCAAGCATGGGGTTTGAAGATGAAACAGAAGAGCGAAAAAAAGCTTTTATAAAATACCAAGTTAATTCTGATTTAATAGCTGCTACGGGTAAAAAAACATATTTTATGCATTGTTTACCTGCTCATTTAGGTGAAGAAGTTACAGAAGATGTTTTTGAGTCAAAGTTTTCAATAGTTTTTGATGAAGCAGAGAATAGGTTGCATGTGCAAAAGGCTGTTATGAAGTGGTTGTTTGAGCAGTTTGACAAAAATGTGTGAAATAATTAAGTCATTATAATTATATAAGGAGGAAATATATAATGAGTAGAGATAAGGTTGTTTTAGCGTATTCTGGTGGGCTTGATACATCAGTGATTTTAAAATGGTTAGATTTGCAAGGTTATGATGTGGTAGCTTATGTTGCTGATTTGGGACAAAGGGATGATTTGGAAGCTTTGGAGGAAAAAGCATATAAATCAGGAGCTAAAGAGTTTTACATCCTTGATTTGAAAGAAGAATTCGTTAAAGATTTTGTGTTTACATCTATAAAGTTTAATGCTGTATATGAAGGAAGGTATTTACTAGGGACATCTCTAGCAAGACCTGTTATTGCAAAAGGGATGGTTGAGATTGCAAGAAAAACTGGTGCAAAATATGTGGCACATGGTGCTACTGGTAAAGGTAATGATCAGGTGAGATTTGAGCTATCAGTGGCTGCCCTTGCTCCTGATTTGAAAGTTATTGCACCATGGAGAATTCCTGAATTTTTCAATAAAATAAAAGGACGTAAAGAGGCAATGGATTTTGCTGCAGAATATGGGATTCCTGTAAAGGCTACTAAAGACAAACCTTGGAGCTCAGATGAAAATTTAATGCATATAAGTTTTGAAGCTGGGATATTGGAAGATCCAGCTATGAGGCCACCTAAAGACATGTTTGAGCTATCTGTTGATCCGAAAGATGCTCCTGATGTGCCAGAGGAAATTGAGATAGAATTCGAAAAAGGAGTTCCTGTTGCTGTAAATGGAGAAAGACTGAATGCTGCAGATTTACTCAAAAAACTTAATGATTTAGGCGGTAGACATGGTGTTGGGAGAGTTGATATAGTAGAAAGTAGATTTGTAGGGATGAAGTCGAGAGGAGTGTATGAAACACCTGGTGGTACTATTTTAATGGTTGCTCATAGAGACCTTGAAGGCCTTACTCTTGAGGGGAGTTTGATAAACCTAAAAGATACATTGATGCCAAGATTTGCATATTTGGTGTATGCCGGATATTGGTTTAGCAGTGAAATGGACTGTTTGAGAGCGTTTGTGGAAGAGTCTCAAAAATATGTAAGTGGTAAAGTGACTGTTGAATTGTATAAGGGGAATATTACTATTGTTAGTAGAGAGTCAAAATACTCTCTTTATGATCAACTACTTGTGTCTATGGATGATGATTTGGGAGCATATAATCAATCCGATGCTACAGGTTTTATAAAACTAAATTCACTTCCTTTGATTGCTAACGCAAAAAGAAAAAATAAATAGAAATTATTGTTTTTGGAGGTTAATAATTATGTATTTTCAAGATGTGATTTTGAAGCTTCAGCAATTTTGGGCTGAGAGAGGGTGTATAATTTATCAGCCGTACGATATCGAGGTGGGGGCAGGGACTTTCAACCCGGCTACATTTTTAAGATGTCTTGGGCCTGAGCCTTGGAATGTGGCTTATGTTGAGCCTAGTAGAAGGCCAACAGACGGTAGGTACGGTGAAAATCCTAATAGACTGCAGCATTATTATCAATTTCAAGTAATTTTAAAACCATCTCCTGATAACATACAAGAAATATATCTTGATAGCTTAAGGTTTTTAGGAATAGAACCTTTGGAACACGATATAAGATTTGTGGAAGATGACTGGGAATCGCCAACACTTGGTGCATGGGGACTTGGTTGGGAGGTTTGGCTTGATGGTATGGAAATTACACAGTTTACTTATTTTCAACAAGCTGGAGGGATAGACCTTGATCCTGTTTCTGGTGAAATTACATATGGTTTAGAGAGAATTGCTATGTACCTTCAAAAGGTTGACTCTGTATTTGATTTAAAATGGAATGATAAAGTAACTTATGGGGATGTATATCATAGTAATGAAGTAGAGTTTTCTAAATATAATTTTGAAGAAGCTGATATAGAGATGCTTTTTACATTATTTAATATGTATGAAAAAGAGTGTATTAGGTTAGCTGAAAAGAATCTTCCTCTTCCGGCTTATGATTATTGTCTTAAATGTAGCCATACATTTAACTTGCTAGATGCTAGGAATGCTATATCTGTGACAGAAAGAACAGGTTATATTGCAAGGGTAAGAAATCTTGCTAAATTGTGTGCTGAAAAGTATTTACAATCAAGGGAAGAAAAAGGTTTTCCTTTATTAAGAAAATAGTCTGATTTAGGGTATGTAGTAAAAAAATACAATTAAGGAGGAGTTGTGTGATTAAAAAACAGGATTCGAAAAGATTTTGGGTGGATATGAATATTTCTACTAAGATCTTTATATTGCTAGTAGTTATTCTTGTAATGGGATTTATTATTACAGGATATTTTGTTATTAAGAATGTGAAAAAGCATTTTAGTAAAGAAGTTGGTGTGCAATTAACAGCAGAAGTTAGAACAATAAAGGATTTTTTAAGTTCTACTGATAAAACTACTCAGGATATTAGAAAAAAAATAGAAGAGGATGCTTTATTTGATTTGACAGAAAGAGTTCAATCTTTAAAGAGCACACTAACAAAACTCTATTCAACTTTTACTTCTGTAGGGATGACACCAACAGTTATAAGATTTCAATTGGCTACAGAAATTTTACAAGTAAAAATAGGTACGAGCGGTTATGCTTATGCATTGGATTCTAATGGTACATTAGTAGTACATCCCACAAAGCAGGGTAAGAATTTAAAAGGTAAAAAACATATTGACCAGATATTAGAAGAAAAAAATGGTGTGATTATTTATGAAAGGAGTACAGATCCTAAACATCCAAAAGTATATGCTGCTTTTAGGTATTTGCCACAACTTGATTGGATTATAGTTTTAACGATACCTGAGTCAGAGTTAATGGAAGTTGCTAATAAGGTTCAAGATGATATTTTAGAGGATGTAAAGAAGAGTGTTAAGACATTGAAAATTGGTAAAACAGGCTATTATTACATTATGAATTCAAAAGGTGTTTTAGTTGTGCATCCTTCTAAGAAATATGAAGGGAAGAATATTTCTAAATATGATTTTGTTAAAGAGATGATTAAAAATAAGAATGGAGTAATCCATTATAAATGGGAAGGGAAGGATAAGATTGTAGCTTATACATATTATGCTCCAAGAGATTGGATTATTGCTGGTGGAAGCTATGAGGATGAGTTTTTGGGGCATGTTGTTAAATCTGCTGAATTAAGCTTTTTTACAGTCAGCATAATTGTGGTATTAGTATTGCTTATTACTTTGAGAGTTATTTTTAGAATTAATTTATTAAATCCTATTAATGATCTTGAGCAGCTTTTTAAGAAGATTGCAAAAGGTGATTTAACTCAAAAATTAGAGGTAAAGCGTAAAAATGAAATTGGTAGAATAATTATTAATGTGAATAGTATGGTTGATCAAATGAATAAAGCTTTGTGTGAAGTGAACTCCTCATCTAAAGAGTTGGGGCAATCTGCTGAGTCTTTAGCAGCATCCAGTAATCAAATGATCTCTGGAGTAGAAACACAGACTGAGAGGATATCTTCTGTAGAAGTTGCAGTTCAGGAAATGACTGCTACAATAAGTGAAATATCTCAAAATTTAGAAGAAATAAGTAATGAGATTGAAAGTATTAAAGATGCAGCGGATACTGGAAGGCAAGTGATAGATGAAACTGTGGATGGAATAACAAACTTGTCTGATTCAGTAATTACTACAGCAGAAAAGATTAAAGAACTTGGTAAATCATCTGAGCAGATAGGCGAAATTTTACAGGTTATTTCAGATATTGCGGATCAGACTAATTTGCTCGCCCTAAATGCAGCTATCGAGGCTGCAAGAGCAGGTGAACATGGCAGGGGATTTGCTGTTGTTGCTGATGAGGTAAGAAAATTAGCCGAAAGAACTGCTAAAGCTACAGGTGAGATAGACGAAATGATTAAATCGATTCAAACTGAAGTGAAATCATCTGTTGTGCATATGGATAAAGGTTCTAAATTAGCCGAGGAAGGCTCTATGCTTGTTGGTAATCTTAAAATGAGTCTTGAAGAAATAATCAACGGTGTATTAGATGTAGCGGATAAAATAACTGCAGTCGCATCAGCTGTAGAGCAGCAATCAGCAACAAGTCAAGAAATTTCTAATAATATGACTGAAATAGCAACAGTTGCTCAGGAAAACACAGCAATAGTTCAAGAAAATCATAGACAGGCAGAATTATTAAAAGAATTAGCTCAAACATTAAGGGGTATTGTAAGTCGATTTAAACTACAGCAGTGTGATTAGTGTAATCTATTTGAATAGCCCCTTATAAAAGGGGCTATTCTTTTATGTGGACTAAAAAATTTAGTATTAATATTAGATTGTGATGAACAAACAATATATTAATTAATCTATAAATTAGATATGTTATCTTTGTGTGGTTAGAGGTGAAAAATGAAAAGAATTTTATTTGTTATTATATTCACAATTCTTTATGGAGGGAGTGCTTTGGCTGTCGATGTTTTTAAATTACAAAATGGTGTAACTGTAGTTTATAAGTATATGAAAGATATAAAAATTGTATCTGTTCAGCTATGGATGAAGACAGGTTCAAGAAATGAATATAAATTTAATAATGGTATTGCGCACTTTTTAGAGCATATGGTTTTTAAAGGGACTGAAAAGTATAAGCCATCTCAAATTGATGAAATAGTTGAGTCTCATGGTGGAATAATGAATGCTGCCACAAGCAAAGATTATACGTTTTATTATATCACAATTCCTTCAAAAAATGCTGAGTTGGCATTTGATGTAATTAGTGAAATGGTTTTTAAAGCGAAATTTTTACCTGATGAAATTAAGAAAGAGAAACCTGTGGTAATTCAAGAAATTAGAAGAAAGTATGACTCTCCTACTTATGATATGTGGGTAGCTTTATCAAATTATTTGTATAAAGGAACAACATATTCTATTGAAGTTATTGGGACAGAAGAAAACATAAAGTCATTCAATCAGAAAATACTTTTTGATTACTACAATCATTTTTATCATCCTCAAAATATGATTCTTGTAGTGGTAGGTGATATTACTAAAGATAAAATAGAAAAATTGGCTAATAGATACTTTAATTTGATAAAACCAGTAAAAGCTGGAAAACAAAAGACTTTTAATCCTGTAAAGCTTGATAAGGATATTGAAAAAGATTTTTATAAGAAAGTTTCTCAGGTATATATGGCTCTTAGTTTTAAAGCTTTTCCTCTAACTGACAAGAGAATATATGCAGCTGAGGTCTTAACTGAGGTGCTTTCAGGTGGTGAATTTTCATTGCTAAATCGAAAACTTAAATATGAAAAACAGTTGGTTACATCCGTATACGGTGGTTATATGGGACTGAAATATGATGGAAGTTTTACATTTTATTTGACATGTCTGCCTGATAAATTAGAAGATAGTGAAAAAGAGCTTTGGAAAGTTATTAATAACTTAAAAAAAGGAGATATCTCTAAAAAGGACGTAGAAAAGGCCAAAAAGAGGCTTGTTTCGCAGCTTTTATTTCAAAGAGAAAAAGCTAATTCTGAGGCAAATGATATAGGATATTCTTTTACTCACGAGATTCAGGATTATTATTTGAATTATGAAAAAAACATAGAAAGTGTAAAAGTTGAAGATATTAAATCTTTGGCAATAGATTTGTTTAGTAAACATTTTGTAAAAGTAAGAACTTTACCTGAGCATTAAGAATACATTTAAATACATAACAGATTGATAAAAGTCTAGAGACGAGTTTATGAAAATCAACTCGTCTCTAGACTTTATATACATGATAACTTTCAAATTTACTTATTAGTTTTTTCAAAATAATTTATTAGTTTTTCTGCTGCCATTGTAATTGCGTTGTTAGCAGGGAAAAAAGTTTGGAATGGTTGTGCACAGTAGCTAAAATTAAAAAGATCATATATTGTATTTTCGTTTTGTATAGCTAGTGAAATAGTATCTATTCTACCTGGGACCCCTTCACCTGCAACTACCTGCCCCCCAATAATCTTTTTAGTTTTTTTGTCAGCAATAAGTTTTACATACACTTTTTTAGTCCCAGGAATAATCGGAAATCTTGTTGTAGTTTCTCCCACAGCTGAGATGGTCTCAAAACCACGTTGTTTAGCTACATCTTCTGTAAAGCCTGTACCACCCATTCTCCATTTAACTGTTTTTGTGATGGCACCATTTATAAATCCCTGATATTTATAATTTCTTCCTAGAATATTGTAAGCTGCAATTTTACCCATTGGAACAGCATTTGTGGCGAGCTTGCCACCTATTGGTTTTTTATCGATAAAGGAGATGAATGATGCCACATCTCCAACGGCATATACATCTTCTATATTGGTTCTCATATGGGCATCTACAACTATACCAAAGTTATCAATATTCAAATTCGTATCTTTAAAAATTTCTACATTTGCTTTTACGCCCACTGCAAAAATTACTAGATCATGTTCCCCCAAATTTATTGTCTTATCAGTAGTGGATAGTATTACTTTTTCAACATATTTTTGACCTTCAAGAGCCTCTACTTTTGTATTTAGAAGCAAATTAATCCCTTTTTCTCGGATGTCTTCTTCCGGATATTTAGAAAAATCTTTATCTAATAAATTTGGTAATACTCTATTTTGCATTTCAATGAGGTATGTTTCTAATCCTCTTTCTTGCATTGCAACAGCCATTTCGATACCGATATTTCCAGCACCAACTATTACAGCTTTCTTTGCTCCTGATTCTAAGTATTTTAAAATATGTTCTAAGTCATTTTCCGTTTTTACTGTTGCTATATTACGTAGATTATTACCAGGGATAGGAGGGATAAAAGGATTTGCTCCTGTGGCAATAATAAGTTTGTCATAAGAAAATGTTCCACTTTTTTCTGTATAAACAGTTTTACTATCAAAATTTACTTTTGTCGCTTTATCTTTTATTAGAGTTGCTCCGACACCCGTAACTAATTCATCATTTTTTCTTATTTTTTCTCTGTCTACAAGATTTTCTATAACGTATGGAAGAGCGCAATAAATTACACTATAAGGTTCTGGTCTAATTACTGTCACATCAATGCCAGGATTATGCATTTTTATTGTTCTTGTTGCCTGAATACCTCCAGGTCCTCCGCCAATTACCACTACTTTCATAGCAACTAACCTCCTTTTTGTCTTTTGTGAAAGAAAATAATAAATTATGAACATATGTCAATATAAACATAAAATCTTTTGAAATTTTTGTACATAATGTTTGAGAGCGGGAAGATATTTTATGATTTTTGTTAAACCTTAGATATTAATATTGTAAGCGGAGAGGAGGGGATTCGAACCCCTGGTACCGCAATGCGGTACACCTGATTTCGAGTCAGGCCCGATAAGCCAGGCTCCGGCACCTCTCCAATTTATAAATCTTATAGTAAATTATAACAAATTGTAAACTATTTTTATCCATGGAGTCATCCAATTTTTTGGAAAACTTTGTTTGAACTTGTTTATGGAAAGAAAAACATTTTATAGGAACTTGCCTCGGAGCAAAACCGGATGCTTTGCGAAAATAAAGAAAATATTTTTCCATAAACAATAACATGTAACTATTTGGTATATATATTAGACAAGCAATAAAAAATGGAGTGACTCCAGTTCTCTAAAATC